>NZ_JANPGM010000274.1:0-10495 GCF_031423935.1 Chamaesiphon sp. VAR_69_metabat_338 | reverse complement strand
GGGATTTAATCGTGCCTGCTTCGGTTTCTGGACAACTAATAATTAAGGCTTCGGGTAAGTAATTTAATAATACTGATTTGAGCGATTTAGGCACGGCGATCGATAACATTCCCACCCCAGTCGCTCTTGCGCCTAAGCTTGCTAAAATTGCCGCACCACTATATTGTTCAGAACCTACGATTAGTAATAAGTGACCCTGGTGATATTTGTGAGTAACTGGCGATCTCTGAAGTGGTAAATTAGCGATCGCTCGATCGGTTGTCATCCGCGTGATAGCTGGTAATTCTCCTAATACGCTCTGAATATCTGCCAACGGCAGGTCGAAATCAATTAGCTCGGTTTTACCGAGATATTCGATCGCCTGCTCTTGTACGAAGGCTAATTTCCACAACCCCAAACAAAATGTATTTGTTGCCTTAATTGCAATACCTAAAACATTGCCACTGTCGCCATGAATGCCTGAAGGTAAATCGATACTGACGATCGGGACTTTTAACTGGTTAATTGACTCGATCGTCTCAAACAGATTATCGGTAATTTCGCGATTTAAACCAAATCCAAATAAGCCATCGACGATCGCATCACAATCGGCAAAACCTAACGCGCTATCGACAATTTCGATGCCTAAACTCGACACATAGCAATAATGTTGATTCGTTAATTCGCTCAGTTGCTCCGACGGTACGTAAATCGCTATTTTATATCCTTGAAAATGCAACTCGCGGGCAACTACCAGCGCATCGCCGCCATTATGCCCCATCCCGACTAACACGCCGACTCGCCGGACATTGGGATACAAAGCTTGAAAGCGGCGGGAGATCGAGCCGCCAACCTTTTCCATCAGTGCAGCGACAGGCATTCCAGCCGCAAAAACCCTGCTTTCGATTTGCTGCATCTGTGCGGTAGAAACCAGCAATCGATCTAGTTGTCGAGCACGACTGAGCATTATTTACGATCTCGATCTATTTACTTTGAACTTGCCGATACATATTCACAATCAGATCGACTACTGCTTCAATACTTAGATTATCGCTGATAATTTCGAGCGCATCGTCCGCTTTTTTGAGCGGCGAAATTTCGCGCGTACTATCGATCGCATCCCGTTCGGCGATCGATTTTTCTAGTGCTGCCAAGCTGACTTCACCTTGTCCGCGATCTCGCAAATCCTGTTGGCGTCGGCGCGCGCGTTCGGCAACAGATGCCGTCAAAAAAATCTTCACCTGTGCCTGAGGAAATACTTGAGTACACATATCGCGCCCCTCAGCGACGATTCCACCACCTGCACCGATCGCTTGTTGTTGTCTGACTAAAGCCGTTCTGACTACCCCCAGCGTCGCAATTGGCGAGACTGTACTCGTCACTGCAGGCGTTCTAATGAGTTGGGTAACATCGATATCGTTGACGACAACCCGTTCTCCCGTTAACACGATCCGAGCGCGATCGACCAATTCCGCAATTTTTGGCTCGTCATCTAGGGCTAGCTTCGCCTCCAACACCAGCCAAGCGATCGCGCGGTACATCGCCCCCGTATCGAGAAACAACAGCCCTAATCGAGTAGCTACGAGCTTAGTAACTGTTGATTTTCCCGCACCTGCGGGGCCATCGATCGCGATAATGGGAAGCTGGGGTGACATGGGATTTGGTGGATAGTGAATAGCGGTTCGCGCTCGTCGGGTTTCCCGACGGTTTAGCGACCCAAATCACGCGGAGGTTCCCTCCGCATGTGTTTGGGTCAAGAAGCGAATCAAGACAGTGAACAGTGGATAGTGAAGAGGTAACTATTCACAAACCTGTCTCTAACAGCCAATTAAAACATTATCAATCAGCCGTGTATTCTCGATGCGTCCGGCGATCGCGAGTAAGGCTGGTCGATCTAATTTCTCGATCGATTCCAAAGTCTGCGGATCGACCAGCTCCAAATATTCTAAGTCAAATTCTGGAACGGTACTTAATTCGTTTTTAACCGCTGCCAAGATGGACTGTTGAGAGCGTTCGCCCTGTGCCGCTAACTTGTGAGCTTGTTGCAAGCTGCGATAAATAACTGCTGCTTGCGATCGACCTGTGGGCGTGAGATATTGATTGCGAGAACTCAGTGCCAGACCAGATTCCGCCCGCAATGTCGGACAACCGATGACTTCTACCGGAAAATTCAGATCCGTAACGATCCGGCGGATAATTGCTAATTGCTGGGCATCCTTTTGACCGAAATAAGCCCGATCTGGGCGCACGATGTTGAGCAGCTTCGTCACGATCGTTGCTACTCCTTGAAAATGTCCGCGCCGAGTCCGACCGCACAATCCAGCCATCATTGTTGTCGGGGGAATGATTTGAGTAAGTCCATCTTTGATGCCCATACTCTCAGCCGTCGGCAAGAACAACGCATCGACTCCGGCTGTTTCGCAAATTACGCGATCGATCTCCAATTGACGCGGATATCGATCGAGATCTTCATGCGGTGCAAATTGAAGCGGATTGACAAAGATACTCACTACCACCATTGCATTTTCGCGTCTGGCTCGATCGATCAAACTCTGATGCCCCAGATGCAACGCTCCCATCGTCGGCACGAACCCCATCGCCTGAGAGCGATGGGATTGCAAGTAGTGACTGAGTTCGCTGGGAGTAGTAAAAGTAGACAGATTCATTAGCGGAACATGCTACTCACCGAAGTATCTTCATGTACCCGCCAGATTGCTTCACCCAAGAGATTGGCAACCGACAGCACTTTTAGCTGCGGAAACCGGCAATGCTCGGGGATGGGTAGCGTATTAGTGACGATCACTTCTTCAAACACTCCACTGGAGAGGCGTTCGATTGCGGGTGGCGAAAAGACTGCATGGATCGCACAGGCATAAACCTCGCGCGCGCCTTGCTCCCTGAGGATTTTGGCACCTTCAGAGATCGTTCCCCCCGTGTCGATCATGTCATCGACCAAGATCGCTGTTTTGCCAGCGACATCCCCGATCACATTCATGACTTCGGCGACATTATGTGCCTGACGCCGTTTATCGATGATGGCTAGCGGTGCATCATTGAGTTTTTTGGCAAACGACCGCGCGCGCGCGACCCCGCCGACGTCTGGCGACACCACGACCACGTCGGGCAGGTTTTTTTGGAGCAGATAATCGACCATTACGGGCGAACCGTAGATGTGATCCAATGGAATGTCAAAATAACCTTGGATTTGAGCCGAGTGCAGATCCATCGCCAGGACTCGATCGGCACCAGCAGTAGTAATCTGATTTGCCACTAGTTTGGCCGTAATCGACTCGCGTCCGGCAGTTTTGCGATCGGCACGAGCGTAACCATAGTAAGGGATTACCGCCGTAATTTGCCGAGCCGAAGCACGCCTGCAAGCATCGATCATGATGAATAATTCCATCAAGTTATCGTTGACCGGATGACATGTCGGTTGGATCAGATAGACATCACAGCCCCGAATGGATTCTTGAATCTGGACATAAATCTCCCCATCAGCAAACCGCTTGCGGATCATCGGCCCCAAATCGAGACCTAAATAGCGAGCGATTTCCTGAGATAGCGGGATGTTAGCATTCCCCGAAAACAACCGCAGCCGACTGTTGTCACTGACGGATGGGAGCGTAGGCTGAAGCGTCAAGGTAGCAGAACGGATCACAACGTCAGACCCTCAATGAGTGCTATATTTTGCATGGTCATTCTAACACTCTCATTTACCGATCGCCCGAGAAAATTCAAAAAAATTCTGATTTAGACTCACAAATTACTGAATTTTAGTAACTTATATGACAGCAAATTTAATAATTTTACCGTAATTAAAACGTGTAACCCTTGCAGGGTAATAGGCGATCGCAAATGTGTGGAAACCTCTACATTTATGCTGGTATCTTTCAAGATTGGAAAGATACAATAGAAGTCAGTCTGCTCTTACACCGTCTCGCATAATTTAGAAAACAGTCAAGATCTATGACCAACACTCAAGAAACAAAGATGACGCTCGAAGACCGGATCGAGCAAGCACGCGAAGCGGCTCATCAGGCTGGCGAAAACTTTGGTAAAACATCGCCAGAATTTGCGGTAGCTATGGAAATACTTGAAGAGCTACATCAGGAATCCGGACACCAACGGAGCGCACAACCCCAAAATTCTCTCGAACGCTTCTGTTCGGACAACCCAGAATCCCCAGAATGCTTGCTCTACGATACATAATCGCTGCCAGAGCTAAGAGTTACGAGGGCAAATCCCTAAATAGATTGAAACAGAGGAGTAAGGCAATCTTACCCCTCTGTTGCTTATATACAGTCAACGTCGAGCAGATAGCTCAAATCTGGTAATTGGGGAATGATGCCACCGGGATTGAGCGGGAATAGGTTGCCGTAATAGTCTTGTAAGATGGTCTGAAAATTACAAGTAGCGGCGATTCCTGGCAAGTGATAAATTTGGTACAGATAAGCTTGAATGTGGGTATAGTCCCTAATCCGGCTGCGGTTGCATTTAAAAAGATGGTGATAGACCAAGTCAAAACGAATCAATGTGGTAAACAGGCGAATATCCGCCAACGTCAGTACGTCACCACATAAGTAAGCTTGAGTTGATAGTAAATCGTTAATTCGATCGAGCGTAGCAAATAGTTCGGCATAGGCTCGATCGTAAGCCACCTGTGTCTGGGCAAAACCGCAGCGGTAGACACCATTATTGACAGTTTGGTAGATAATCTCGTTCCAATGTGCGATCGAGTCTTGGAGGGCAATTGGTGCGAGATCGAGTTCGGGATGCTCGGCATACTCATTAAATTCTGAGTTAAGCAGCTCGATAATCTCGGCACTCTCATTATTGACGATCGAATAGGTCTGGTTGTCCCAGAGCATCGGCACAGTGGATCTACCCGTGTATCCGGGCTGTCCGAATCTATATAACTCGGCTAAGGTATGGCAGCCATGTTCCGATGCTGGCAACACCCAGCCACCAGCATTGGCATCGCCTTGCAAGATCGTTACATCGATCGCGTTTTCCAAGCCTTTTAGAGCGCGGACTACCAAAGTCCGATGCGCCCACGGGCAACTCCAGCCGACATACAATCGATAGCGATGTGCTGCTGGTGCGTATCTGCCCTCAATCCGCTGGCGAAATTCACTTTGGGGACGTTGATATTCACCGCGATCGTTTGGCGGTGCGAGTTGGGACATCATTAGTTGCCAGATGCTCGTCCAGATCGATCGACCAGTTTGGACGATCCAGCTTGGGGGAATTGCCATAGGGTGAGGAGTTGCAAAAGTGGAGCTACTAACTGGAGTTTAGTCTAATTAGAAACAAGGGATCGATCGCGACGAAAAGCTTCAGGCAACATTTTGAGGTACCTGAAGCAGGAATTCGATCGAAAAAGATTTTTTGGGAATAGGTTGGAGAGCATCGGTGTCCATTCGATCGCCAACTCTCAGCAAAGCTCATTAACAGCCACTAACTGGGGGTTTAGGCGTTTTGGTAATAGGTTGTCCCGCAAATTTCAGTAGATTAGCAAAGATAATTGTGGCATCATTAATGGTTGGGTCGTTAGCCCAGATCGGTTGAAAAGCTTTGCCGTTATTGGATGCTGGCTGATTCAAGTAAGAATCTGTATCTGAATCCATCAGACCATAGAAGACTTCCGCCACAATCCGACCCCCGACCCAACCGAGTTGAGTTTGAGCGATTTCTTTTTCTCGTAATCGTTCATCATCAAACTCACCATTTACGATTAAATGACGCTGTTCGAGTGCATCGATTACCGATTGTTGGGCTTCAGCCAATATGTAAAACCACAAAGGTGTATCCTTCGTCAGATCTAAACCGATCGGTACGAATTTAGATTTACCGCTTGGCTCTCCTTGGTTATTTTTAATTGACTGACGAGTTACTAAATACTTCGGATCGAGTGGTGCGACTTTCAGAGCACTGGCGATCGCTTGGCCACCTTGTAGTTTATAAGTATTGCCACGAAGTAAATTTAGTAGAGCCAAAGAAGGTCTACCTTGGGGGTCTGGTATTCGATCTGGACGAATTGCCGCCTCAACTTCCCCGATTGCGCCACCTGGATCTGGACTGGTTGGTAATACACTTGGAGGTAACACCGTCATTGGATCTGCTAAGGTCGTATCAATTTTGTAGGCAAATTGCAGCCGTACTTCTGGATTGGGAATAGCATTACCTTTGTCATCTTCTGGTGGTGGGTCGCCAAGACCATTAGCAGGAATCACGTTAGGCAAGGTACTCGGAAAAAAGCGACCCCAATCATCGATGACTTGACTCTTTGGTAGCGGATCGAATCCCAATAAGCCGTCTTCGTCCTGAGCGGGAACGCTAGGATCGGGGGGGACACTAGGCGCAAAAATGCTGAGGCTAGTTTCTGTATTTAGCCGATAACCGAACCTGACGCCAGAGTGCCCAAAGCGATATGCCGCGCCCACAAATTCACGAGGTAGGTTGCTACGTTTGTCTTCGGTGTACAGAAGATAGCGACTTTTGCGTTCTTGAGGTGTCTTATCTGTCAGGTCTTTGAGTACCTGTGGTTGAACGATCCGAGGCAAAAAGTCTTCGATGACCAGTTTTTGATAAGCCCAGCGCACCTGCTCGCGAGCTTTTTCAAATAGAGCGGTACCTTTGAGATCTGGCTCTTTGATTTTGACCTTGGCGACAACGGCATTGTGAAACTTAATAAAAGTCAACTGGATTTGACTGATAATCGAGTTTTCGTCGTTGCGCTTGTCGCCAATAATCGCACGACCATTAGGGGCACGCAGGAGGTCTTGCTGTGCCTGGTCGAAATTTGATTGGCATTGATTGGTGAAGCTATCCTTGAAAATCAGCGAAGCACCATCATCAGCATACATATATGGCTGGGCATCAGGCCCATCGCCATACACCGAATCTAGATCGAACCGTGGAGTGCGCAAGTTGGAGGGCATCCGATCGCGGCGATTGGAATCGGGGGTATCTTGGGGATTGAGTGATGATGTGTTGTCAAAAGTGAGATCGTGATCGATAAATTGACCTAAGTAGGTATAACCAGAGGGTAACAATACATTTTCTTCCGCATCGGCACCATCTTTAACTGCATCGATATCTGCCTTAATACTTGCGGCAAGTCCTACCAATGAATGCGCTGCATAGACTTTTCCTGGTGGCAGCAGTTCTGTAAATGGTTGTTCTCGCGTGCCGATCGCACCATGCGCAACATCTTTCATGCTCATGAGATTTTCCTATATGTGAGATAGATACGGTTGGATAAAGTTACTCGGATCGTCTGGTACGGCACCAATCCACAGTGGTGAAAATTAGCCGATCGAGTAATTACTGGCTATAGCTTACTATGTTGTCGATCGAGTTGTCGGTGAGAAAAAGTGAGTTATTTATCGAGTCATATGTGAATTTTTGCAAACAAAACTACAATGAGTAGTAGCTGCGAATGATATGATTTGCTTACGTCAATAAAACAATCGAATTTCTGTTCGGGATAGAGTCTGCTGAGAAAGTCAATTTTAAGACCCAGAGATATGCCTACCGGATGAATTCGATCGCTAAAGAGATTTTTACAACTGAATAGCTTATGAACGCACAGCAGGCGGTAAGATTTATCGATCGACTCCTCGATCGAGCGCAGCACCGAAAACTCAACGATCTAGAATCGGCGATTGTCTTGCAAATTTGGGAATACAACACTTATAAATCGATCGCCGAACTTTTATCCTACGAGACGGATTATATCAAGCAAGTTGCTGCCAGATTATGGAAGTTATTATCCAAACTATTAGGTGAAAATATTTGCAAAGGTAATATCCGATCGGCACTAGAACGATATCAGGCATCGATTACCGTTATCGCTGACTACGAACCAATTGCAATCGAGCTTGACGATCGCCTCAAAACAGCTTTAAAAGTTTCAGAAACTTTGATGATTAGCGATCGCCGTCAGTCAATCGTGGTTTCGATTGCCACAATAGCAAATACTTCGATTGGGTCGGTATCTAATTAATTGCCCGATCGAGCGGTGATTCTATTCATTCGATCGATTAAATGCTGGTATTGGCAGATCGAACAGATCGATCTAGATCGTGCCAAGCCATTAGTGCTAATTGATGAACTTCGCGCCAAGCGATCTGATACTCTTGCGCGATCGCCGCACAGTCATCATACTCAGGTTGAATGTTAACGATCGAGTCATCATCAACTAAATTATTCCGCGCAATTTTAACCCGCACCGTGCCATATTTAGTTGCGACAGATTGAATTTCTCGTGGCAGAATCGATCGAGTCTGACGATCGCGACGAATGCCTAAGGTACTTGTTTCTTTAAAGATAACTCGTTCGCATTCAGCAGCCCTATCGATCGGGCAAATAACCGTTAATAATATCCCCGATCGAGATTTTTTCATGCCGATTGGTTGAGTGAAGACATCTACCGCTCCAGCTTCAAATAGACGATCGAACATATACCCGATCGCTTGGGGATTGAGATCGTCAATTTGGGTAGTTAATACGTCAATTTGTTCGAGATATTCGGGACGAACTGCGGCAGTTGTGGCTACCGTCGATGCAGATTCAGTACCCAACCACAGCCGTAAAATATTCGGAATCGGTAACTCGATCGTCCCCGCACCCAAGCCGATGTGCTGGAGCTGCATCGCTGGTGGCGCGCCAAACTCAGTAGCGAGAGTCACTGCGATCGCCGCACCTGTCGGCGTAACTAACTCGCGATCGATCTGGTTGCTATAAACTGGTACCTGACGAGACGAGAATAATTTAAGCACAGCGGGCACGGGTACGGGTAAAATCCCATGCGCGGCACGGACGGTACCGCCGCCGGTAGGAAGTGGCGAACAGTAGATTTTGACAACATCGAGATAATCCAAACCCAAACAAGTCCCGACGATATCAACGATCGCATCGACAGCTCCGACTTCATGAAAATGCACTTCAGATGGGTCGATCCCGTGAACTGCACCCTCGGCGATCGCTAATTTGCGAAAAATGTCCAAACTCCACTGTGTCGCTCTGACGGGCAAATTTGCTGCCTCGATGAGCCGTTCGATTTGGGGGAGATTGCGTTGGGGCGTGTCGTAGTGATGATGATGGTGCTGCTCTGTGGGCACTGCACCGACAATATGAGTGCGGTGCTGTGGCTCTAAGTCTTTCGTGCCACTGGCTGGAGATGGATGTGAGTGCGAGTGGGAATGGGAATGGTGTTTGCCATGAGCCGAATGGTCGTGGGTATGTTCTTGCGAGTGAGTGTGAGGTGCTAGAGGCGCAGCCTCAAGGTTAGCTGGTGCAGAGTGGGAATGTGAGTAAGAGTGGGAATGTCCGCGATGCTCCGCTGTTGCGGGTGCCGCTGAGGCAATGGCTGTCAGATCGACATGTACTTTGGTGGCAATTTGGCCGTTATGATGTACCCGATCTGCCCAGAGGTGATACTCCGTCGCAATTCCCAGGCGAGCGAGCTGGGTATTCAAATATTCGATCGGCACGCCAGCATCGACTAATGCACCCAAACACATATCACCAGCAATACCAGTTTGACATTCTAAATAGGCAATTTTTATCATAGGAGGAGCAGGGAGCGAGGAGCAGGGAGTTGGGAGTTGAGGATCTAAAACCCGAAATTTTATTTGAAAAATTAGTTCGCTGACTTAACGATTAGTTGCAATGACTACCATGCCAATTGCTCGGAGCCGATAATTTAATTATCAATTATCAATTATTAATTAACTTATATTATGGCTACTATTTACGAAATTCATCCTCAAACGCCGCAGATTAGAAGAATTGATGAAATTGTGGCCGCACTGAAAAATGGTGCAGTGATGCTCTATCCCACAGATACAGTGTACGCGATCGGCTGCGATCTCAACTCCAAGACGGCGATCGATCGAGTGCGGAAGATTAAACAGATGTCCAACGATAAACCGTTGACTTTTCTGTGTCAGTCCTTATCCAATATCTCTGAATATGCGATCGTCTCCGATCCGGCATATCGATTGATGAAACATCTGATCCCTGGGACTTATACATTTATCCTACCGGCTACCAAGCTCGTCCCCAAACTCGTCCAAGATCCCAAACGCAAAACGACAGGCATTCGCGTCCCGAAACATACGATGTGCCAAGTTTTATTGGAGACTTTGGGCAATCCAGTTGTTTCCGCATCGGCACACATCCAAGATGAGGATAGTGATGAGCCGATCGATATTGTGGAGAAAGCCGTATTATTCGATCGACTGGATAAATTGGTAGATATCATCATCGATGATGGTTCGGAGCCAGGGATGGAAGGCTCGACAATCTTGGATATGACCATAGACCCTCCTGAAGTAATTCGGGAGGGTCTAGGCTGGTCTGAGGTATCGGCTTGGCTCTGATGTGATGGGGAGACGGGGAGACGGGGAGACGGGGAGACGAGGGGACTGCTTAAATACCTGTTACCTCTTACCTTTTACCTCTTACCTTTTACCTTTTACCTTTTACCTTTTACCTCTTACCTCTTACC
>NZ_JANPGM010000273.1:0-3751 GCF_031423935.1 Chamaesiphon sp. VAR_69_metabat_338 | reverse complement strand
AGTAGTCAGCGATTGGAACCGCGCGACAATCAAATTCAGCGAGAAAAAGATCCGAATGAATGCGCCTTGCGCCTCGGTTACTTTGCCAACTTCTAACTCCCCAGCAAAGATCCCTGGAGCTACGACGATCGCGGGTAGAATAAATGGAATGAATTCGTAAGCATTGGTGAGAATATTGAGATTTAATTCCCAAAAAATCAAGCGTTTAAAATTGTCGAATACTTCCACAAACCGACCTTTAATCCGATCGGATTCGTAGCCTTCCCCCTGATAAAAAGCGATCGCTTCGGCATTTTCTCGGACGCGGACTAAACTGAATCGAAAATTAGCCTCTGTCTTGAGTCGCTCGAAATTGAGTCGCATTAATGGCTGCCCGAATACACCAATCGTCGTCAGGGTACCGACTAAGGCATAGACAATCAAAAATAACACCAGCGGTGGTGAAATCCCCCACAGGACGCTGGTAAATGCCGCGATCGCTAGTAATGAATCGACGAGGGCTAACAGCAGCGTTAACGACTCTTGAGTGAAGCTTTTAACATCTTCGGCAATCCGCTGATCGGGGTTGTCAATATTGGCTTGGGCGTAATTGAGATTGTAAAAGGCGCGATTTTGAAAATAGCGATCGAGAAATGAATCGGTCAACCACTTGCGCCACTCGACCCCTAACCTGTCGCGCAAATACACATAGCCAGCAAATAGCGGTGCATAGACCACTAACGTCCCCGTAAACACCCAAATTGTCTCCCAAAACCTCGCTTCATCGCGCGCCGAGAGTGCTGAAATCAGCACGCCGCGTTTGTTATTGAGCAGGACGCTTAAGCCGGTGTAGCCCAACGATAAGACGATGACCGCGAGTAATAATCCCCGCGCCCGCCATTTATCCTCGCTCGACCAGTAAGATTTGGCGATCGCCCAAAACTGTTTGAATACGGTGAGATTAAATCTTTGCATTGCTTTTGTGATGTGCCGCTAAGACTGGTTATTACACAAAAACGCTGCTTTGTCAGGTAAGGGTGCGCACTAAGCTGTCCTTACTTAAATCACATACTAGATTTGAGCGGGGGGCGGGGAGCGATGCGCGCACGCCTTTGTTTCCCGACGGTTGCGATCGAGACAGCGGGGAGCGGGGAGTTGAAGATCGGGTTACTTTAAGTCCTGAGTCAGGAATTTCACCCAGCGATCGGGTATTAACGATACTTGTTCGTCCAAGCTATCCGTGCGGGTATACCACCACGCCCACGCAATCAATACTGCTTGAAATGGCAGCCGCCCCCACCGAAAGGCATCTGAATCGGGAATGTTGGGTAGATCGATCGCATTTACAGCCATATTAATATTTGCTGGAAACACGGCAATAAATAGGATTAGCAAACCCCAAGCCGCAGCTTGACTCACTGGTGGTACTAACAGCCCAATGCCACCCAAGATCTCAAAAAAGCCGCTGATGTACACCAATGCTAGATGAGAGGGGAAATAATCCGGCACGATCTTAACAAAGGGATCAGGTACGACAAAGTGCATCGTCCCCACCACGATGATGCAAATCGCCAGCATGACTCTGAGCTGTTCCTTGCGAGTAGTCGCGATCGGTCGGTCGGCCTGAGGTGCTTCGGGATTCATCGCTTTAGGGCTATCTAGCGGTAAGGATTTTACTCATAATAGAGTCGATCGCCGAGCCGTTCCCTCCGCATTTGGGCAGATATTTTACTCGATCGCATTTACTCAGAATCTTAGAGGCTGTCTGAAAAGTCAATTCTGTTGAGCCTAAACCCTAGAAATCCCCCTAGCCCACTTAAAAAGGCAGGGTGGTTTCATACACCAGAAGAAAAATCTTTCAGTTCACTTCAGTGAACTTTTGCTATTAGCCCCAAATTTATTTGAGGGCGGTTGAGGACTAAGCAAATGGGTTTATGCATTTTTATTTTCTTGTACGAAACCACCCTGCTTTTGAAGGGGGATTTAGGGGGATTTGGATCTACGATTCACATCAAACAACCTTTTCAGACATCCTCTTAGCTAACCATTACTCACTAACTGCTCCAGTTCTGCTAATGCTGTTTGAAAATCATCATTGACAATCTGATAGTCGAACTCGCTTTGAGCCGCAATTTCTACCTTGGCTTGCTCTAGCCGTCTGAGAATGGCTTCAGGACTATCGGTACCGCGATCGCGAATCCGTGCTTCTAGTGTCTGGAAATCGGGTGGGAGAATAAAAATTCGTAATGCATCGGTAAATATTTTCGCTACCTGTCTGGCTCCAGCTAGCTCGATTTCGAGGATAATCGATCGACCCAAATCTAGTTGCGATTTTACTGGTGCAATCGGCGTACCGTAATAATTGCCAGCAAACTCCGCCCATTCTAGGAGTGCGCCAGCCGCGATCTCCCGCTCGAAGCGATCGCGGGGGTAAAAATAGTAGTGAACGCCATCGACCTCGCCTTCACGGGGCGATCTGGTGGTGGCAGAAACCGATAAATATAGTTCGGGATGTTGTGCGAGTAGAGCTTTGAGAAGCGTCCCTTTGCCGACGCCACTCGGCCCAGTTAAAACTATTAGTTTGCCGGTCATATGTAGCTCGCGATCGAAATTAGTGTCGATTCGCATTGTACTCGCGATCGCTACGTGAGGGACACGGATGCATTGCAACATCAATTAACTTATGTCTCAGATGCTGCCCTACACACCGATAATAAGAGCGTAATAATCTCAGCGTCCGTTTTAATCTTTGGATCGAAAGACCTCGATAGCTTTTATAATCTCTCAAGTTAGTTTGAGCTAGGGTTTCATGAAACATCGAAAAATTGACGTGAATCCATTCCCCTAAAAAATCAAATGGATTAGGAGAGCCGACAAAATGAAATATGTCATTTGAATTTGATTTAATTAAATCTGAATTTGGATATAACGGGTGATTATACGATGGATCGATAACTTGAAAGTTTTCATAGAAAATGCAATTTAGGATTGCCTCATCTCCAAAAACTAATCGATCGACATATTTATTGGCGAATGCTAGGCATTTGGCGGTAATGTCCAGTTCTCGCCATTTTTTCAGATCCATCAGCATCACACCAGAATTAAAATACTTGGCTTCTTTGTTCATGCCAATTGACTGGTAGAAGCTACTTCTGAGCGAATCTGCGATTGTTTCAACTGCTGAGGCACCGATCGTAAATCCATTGAGGTCTGTATCGAACAGCTCTTGGAGATCTCTACGGATACACAGATCGCTATCCAGATAGACGATCCGATCGTCTGGTAATAAGCTGGCCAGAATGAGCTTGGTAAAATTAAACTTATTACCATGCAAGCCACTAAACTTACCAAACAAGGCTATTTCATCGAATTCAATGATATTTAGTTGGTATTTGCGATCGAAGGGCTGTAGAGTTCGATGAATTTTATCTATATCTGTAGCCGTATATCCCTTACACACTAAATTTATTTTAACTGGACACTGCGAGCTTTGCATGAGTGAGTACAATGTTACATGCAAGCCAACTTCAATATTTTTGTCCGCACACAACCCAACAGATATCCCCGATTCCATAAAACAACCCAGTCCAGGAAATAAGTACAAGTCAAAACTTTAATACCAACAAAAAGCTTTGTGTATTTATAGTTCCCAGAAATAGAAATGTAATATCTATGAATTAAGATTTTGTAGATGGAATTGAGTAGCAATTTTTATACGTACAATATGTGAAATCCCCCTATGCCTCATTTTTGGGAGAGGCTAGGGGGATAT
>NZ_JANPGM010000272.1:0-5165 GCF_031423935.1 Chamaesiphon sp. VAR_69_metabat_338 | reverse complement strand
ACTGTTTGGCTTTAGCGTTTTGGTTAAGGAAATTGGGTAGTGCGATCGCCGTGAGAATACCGATAATGATGATGACAACTAAAAGTTCTACCAGGGTAAAGCCTTTTTCGCTGTGCTGGCGGTTGAGATGTTGGATGAATTTAGCTTTTAGTTCGGTTCTCATATTTTTTGTCTGACATCGACGTAAACTTCATTAGCGGCAGATAGCCAAAATTCTCTCAAATTGATACACACATTTGAGAGAATCGCGACCATCTAATTAGCATTAGAACCAACTTCATTGGCTTACCAATCTAGTCGATCTGGAGAAAGTTGTTGTAGCTAGACAAGCCAGCCACAACTTCACAATCTCAACTACAAAATCTAGTCTAGAGTTAGCATTGCCAATGAAAGCGGGAACCTAAGTACCTAATTGAATGAAGGAACTACCGCAAGTAGTAGTTGCTGCACCAGCAGTAGCTGAGAAGGTAGGAGCAGCGGCAGTCTCAGTACCAGGCACTTTAGTTTCACAGACAGCAGAAGTTACAGTGGACTGACTAGCAGTGTTCACATAACGGAAGTTACCGCCAGTATAGGATTTGAGCGAAGTATCTTTGGATTGAGCGACGATCGATGCACTATCGGTAGCTCCTGCTAATGTGTAAGAGTAGGAAGCAGTAGAAGCGTTGCCCGTGCTACCAGCGAGGGAACCAATCGCAATTTGGTCGAAAGTAGAAGAGAAGTTAGTCGCTTCAGTACGGTTAGAAATTTGGACGCGGTTGACAGCACTAACGTTTTGCTTGGCTTCGGACTGTTTAGCTTTAGCGTTTTGGTTGAGGAAGTTAGGTAAAGCAATTGCAGTCAAAATACCGATGATGATGATGACAACTAAGAGTTCTACGAGTGTGAAACCTTTTTCGCCTTGTTTGCGAGTGTTGAGGTGTTGGATGAATTTAGCTTTTAGTTCGGTTCTCATTTTGAATATTTCCTGTAAGGGGGTTTGGGGTGGTTTGTTTGCTTCGTGTCCTCAGCTTACCCACTTCTTTGAGATTACCTATCACCCCCTACCAAACTTTTTTTAAATATCTTTGGCAATAGCCGGTTATCCTCCTCCAAACCTTGTCAATACGCCATTCTCCTCAAAAAAATCCCCTCCCTGGAGGGGTGCCCGTAGGGCGGGGTGGGTAGATCTTCGCTTAATTACAGATCGACTCTCGATCGTCTTCCACCAATTCATGGACTACGTGCGATCGATCTAACCCAGATTTCACACTTATTAGGATCGAGCTAGCGATTTTACAGATAATCGATCGAGTGAAGATGGTTGGTATTTAGTGGAGATCTACCCACCCCACCCTACGGGCACCCCTCCCAGGAGGGGATTTTTTACTCGTTCATGGATTTGTAGGTGGCGACTGATGATGGTGACTGTCCGGTGAGATAGCGGAAGATCCAATATTTGAAGACCGTATCCATCAGCACGGGGATAGTCGCAATAAATAGTGAGTTGAAGCCATTGTTTTCGGCAATGCCCAGATGTCTGGCGGTACCTTGAAGGATAATTTCCCAACCGTGGGGGGAGTGAAAGCCGACGAAGGTATCAGTGAGAAGGATGATTATAAAAGCTTTGGCGGAGTCGCTGAGTCCAGCGACTAAATCGCTCAGGAAGGATTTGAGCGTTTCGATCTGGCGGCGGCTATGGGTAATTAACCAAGTAAAAGTGATGACCGAAAGGATGTCTGCAAACCAGTTTTTGACCGCTTCGGCACTCTTACGGTAAAAGTTGACTTTGACTTCTTGGGCTTTTTCCTGGACTTGCGCTTCGAGCTGCTCTGCGCCGATTTTGGGAGCTAGTCCGACTAATTGGTTGAATTTGATCTGCTTTTCAAACATTTCCAGCTCTTCAAATGCTTCGCGTTCGAGGTTGACATTAATGAAGATATTGGAGTGGTGATAGTTGCGGTAAGCATCGATGACTGGCCCAACGACGATGATTTTGGAAATATAGTGAACCAAGAGGGGCACTAAAATCAGCATTAAGATAAATCGCAGTGCCGTTCGCGTTTTACCTTGATTGAAGCGATAGTTCTCCAGGACTTGAACGTCGGCGTTGGGGTTGAGATCTTGCTGGATGCGCCGAAAGGTATTGATTAATGAAATATCAATGATGGCTTTTTTGTCATTATTGACGTTTTCGTTGGAGCGATCGAGTCGATTGGGCATAGGATTAGACTGGCGACTACCGAATGCAGCGGTGGGAGTAGAAGAGAGATCGGAGCGGGAACGCTGCCGATCGGCATTTGTGCTAGTGGTGGATAAGTAGTTAGATTCGGCTGGGGCGATAAAATCGATCGCGCGTTCGCCCAGACTCGATCTTTGTGGCTCGGAGGGGGTATCGGCATACCGAGTCAGGATTTCGTCGATAAAACTCAGTTTTTCGAGGATGCGGGCTTCGTATTCGATATCCTGAGTGTAGGGATTGATATCGCTGGCTCCCCGTCGATCGTCGAATTGCTGACTGTCGGGCGATTGGGGATAGTTATTGCCGGTGACGGTACGGCTGGTTTGAAACTCGGCAAGTCGAATCCGGGCAATGTTGAGATATTTATTGAGATCGTTCTGAAAATAGGTGGCGACTTGCTTGTTGGTGTATTCTGCCGGGATGAGGATCTGTTGAGCATTGAAATGTTCGTCTTCGATCGCTTTGATTTTTAAGGCGGCTTTGTAAGCTTCATCTAAAGCTCGATCGGCGGTACGGTAAAACCACTGATTCGCTCGCACCCAGTATTTACCGAAGTTTTTGGCTAGAAAGCTGTCCATAGGAAGCGGGGAGTTGAGGATTTGGGAGTTGAATTTAACTTGCGTAATATTTTTGGTACGGTGCAATTAACTTGTAGGGATGACACCGATTTATGATGTTAATATTCACGTACTGGTAATAACGGTAAATCAATCGATCGCTGGAGTTAAGAGGGTGGTGGGTAAAGCTATTTGGATCGAGGGGGGCACCCGCAGCGGCAAGACGAATGCACTGGTTTCTCAATTTTGGCAGTGGTTGGAAGAGCAAATTGTGCTGGGTAAACATTCGAGCCAAGATCGCCAAATTTTAGTTTTGGCGGGGAATGACGATAGCAAACGAGACATTGGCGATCGGTTGACGGCCAAAACCCAAGCTAAATATCCGATTTCGGCAAAAACGACGATCGGGTTCATTCAGGATGAGGTGTTATTATTTTATCCCCTCCTGATTGAGAAATTAAAGTTACCCGCTCATTTCCCCCTGAGATTGCGTCCGGAGACGGAGCAGGAATTGGCGACTAAGTTGTGGCAACCCGCACTGGAGCGGCTGAACTGGCGGGAAATTGCTCCATCTGAATACCGCTTCGTGCGGCGGATCTTGGACTTATTGCAATTGGCGGCTTATAGTTGCACGCCCTTAGCAGCTCTACCAGAAATCCTCACACACGGGTTTGGGGCGGCTGAGCATGGCGAAATTTTTGCGTGCGTAGAGTCTTTAGCTGCCCAATGGCGAGATTGGTGTCTCGATCGCGGCTTGCTGACTTATGGCATCATGACGGAGTTATATTGGCGATATCTGTTGCCCCACCCTGAGTACCAGCGGCAGTTAGGCGATCGCTATTGGACACTTTTAGCCGACGATGTAGACGATTATCCAGCGATCGGGCGACGGATTTGCGAATTTTTACTCGATCGGGGTGTATTGGGGGCGTTTAGTTACAATCCCGACGGGATGGTGCGATTGGGTTTGAGTGCCGATCCAGATTATTTATTCGGCCTCAAAGCTCGCTGTCTACATGACGATTCGCCACGCGATCGAGATATCATCTATTTAGACTCGTTGCCGACTAACTTATTTACCGATCGTCAGGCAGCGAGTATTCAGACGATCGTCCGTGCCGTCCTCAATCCAGGGAATATTGTCACCTTACCCGATAGTATTCAATCGATCGAAACCCGCACGCGCGGCGAAATGCTCAAACGCACGGCGGAAGCCGCGATCGAGTTAATTACCAGTGGGAAAGTCGCACCGGGCGATATTGCCCTCATCGCACCTGGTTTGGATGCCATTTCCCGATCGACGATTACCGATATTTTCGATCGCGCCAAGCTGCCATTGGCTTCCCTCAACGCCCAGTTACCACTCAATAGCGATCCGGGCGTCCGCGCGCTGCTGACGCTAATGGCTTTGACTTATCCCAACTTAGGACAGCTCACCAGTCGCGATGAGATTGCCGATCTGCTGGTGACGCTCAGCCCAATTTATCCGCCCCAGACGCCGCTCCTGAGCGAAATCGACCCCGTGCGGGCGGGTTTACTTGCCGATTATTGCTACGCGCCATCTCTATCTCAGCCGCGCTTGCTGCCATATGCTAATTTCCCTCGATGGGATCGACTGGGTGCGAGTGCTACCAAGGCTTACGATCGGATTCTGGTTTGGGTAGAACGGATGCAACAGCAGCAGCCCTCACCGTTACATCTACTGAATGAGGCGATCGGGTATTTTTTCCAGCAAGGTAGCTATTTACCATTCGATCGACTCTCAGCTTTGCGGGAACTGATGGAAACCGCCCAACATTATTGGCAAGTCGCCGAACGTACTTACAGCCCAGCAGAATATCTCGAATCGGCACATCAGATTACCGCTCAATTTATCTTGTTGCTGCGTCAGGGGACGATTACCGCCAATCCCTATCCTGTCAGCCAGCTCCAACCCCAAGATCGGGCTGTTACGCTGTCGAATATCTTCCAATACCGCGCTAGTAAGCGATCTCACGCCTATCATTTTTGGCTGGATGTCGGTTCGCCGCTATGGGCGGAAGGTGGGGCGGCGACGTTGTATGGTGCGAATCTGTTGCTTCAAGATCGAGTGGGCACAGTCTGGACGGAAGCCGATACCCAATCGAGTAACGAGCTACGCCTAGAGCGGATTTTGCGGGATTTACTCCATCGTGTCAACGATCGACTCTATTTATGTACGAGCGATTTGGCGATCGATGGGCGCGAGCAAATGGGTGCGTTACTGACGATGGTGCATGGGATTGGGTTTGGTAGTTAACGTGAATTTGAGATAGGAATCTTTGACAGGTAATGGTGATAGGCGAATCGGCAAACGATGAGAACTTGTGAGTTTCGATTTTCTTAGTGGGGGCAGAACCCGGATCTGG
>NZ_JANPGM010000271.1:0-8013 GCF_031423935.1 Chamaesiphon sp. VAR_69_metabat_338 | reverse complement strand
GACTTCGTTTCTAGATCTAAATCCCCCAAACCCCCTTAAAAAGGGGGATAAGATCCGGATCTTAGTCCCCCTTTTTAAGGGGGATTTAGGGGGATTTACACCAATTTCGCTTCTCACCAAAGATGTGTATACACCGTAAAGCTGGGGGTGAGGGCAAGAGGGTATCACTCCCACTCTTGGAAGCGATCGAGCCAATGTTGCAGGGCGCGTTCGATTTGCTCCTTGCGACGCTCGAAATTGGCTGCTAGTGCAATAATCGCGACCCCTGCGAGTAAACCGATCGCCCATTTGGTAATCGGGTACTCGGTAATCAGGAGCAGTAATTGATAGCTTAGTGTCAGGATTAAGGTGACAGTGCCGACATACAACCAAGCGCGAACTCTGAGCACTAGTCCGAGCGTCGCGATCGCTAGTCCGATGCCGATCGGCAGCCACGGCTGGTGCCATAATAATGCGGCGATCGCGATCGTGCCACTGCCGCCAATCCTTCCGTAATGACGATTTTGCTTGGAATTTTGCCAGTAGGGATCCCATTGAACGGCAGCTAACAGCGATGCACCGACGAGGGTAGCGTACCACAGCGGACTAGTTAAGCGATATTCAAATAGCAGTCGCAGCCCCGCCCAATCGATAAAAATTAGACTCAGATAAGCCCAACCAAACTGGCGTTGTCGGCGCGCTACTCCTGCATAAAAGACCGCCAGAATAACTAAATTCAGCAACGAAATCCGATCCCATTCAAATACCACCCGCGATAGTGGTAATACTAGCGCAACGACTCGCCACGGTCGATCGTGCCAGCCCCATTGTCGCCACGGCGCGAGTAAGATGAGCAAGCCGACGACACAAGCAATTAAAATCAGTCCTTCATCGACGATACCCAAATTCTGGAAGATCGATCGAGCGTAGATGCCAACCCCTAATAGCTCCGCAAAGCCGACATAAATCCACCAATCGCGACCCGCGCGCGATCGAGCTTGAATCAAGGCATAACCACCCAATAACACGCTAACAAACAGGTGCAACAGCGTGAGCTGGGGCGGCGGTACGGCAGGCATCGTCGCGGCGGCGATCTTCCAGGTACTCGCCACCGCCCAATGTAGATGGGCAACATTTTTGAGATTATTTAGCGGGAAATTCCACCACAGATCGCCACCTTTACGCGATCTCCACCAAACGCCCAATCGGTAAGCTAGAGCGATGAGAGCAGTAACAAAGCCGTAAACGGTAAATGCATCGGCAAGATTTCCACCTGGGGGAGCTTGGAGGATGTAATGAGCAATTAGCTCGTAACAGCCGACTGTGACAGCCAGCATTCCGCCGTAACCGATCCAGCGATAACTCCTGCGACTGGCTAATACCCAAACTATCCCAGCCGCGATCGTCAGCAGTCCAGTATAGGCATTGAAAAATGGCAGTCGTAACAACCAGCCCCAACCAGCTAAGAGACAGGGTAATAACTCAATCCCTGGTGATGTTAAACGCGGCAATTGCCGCCGCGCGTCCGACTCAAACCAGATCCAGATCGGTACAGCCAAGATGATATTGGCAGTAGCCAGGATGAGAGTATCCCCACCTAACAAATGCACTAGTGCGGAGAGGGTGAGTTGTAACGTCCAAATCAGGCTCCAAAACCATGCTCGTTGCGGAATTGAGTTATTTTGCCAATGGCTGCGAGATCGCATGGCACCGGCTAAAATTCCGGTAGCTCCTAGCGTGATGAGATGGCTATTCTCGAACAAAGGGGCACTACTCTGTTGAAAGCTGTTAACCCAGTGGAGATCGATCGCGATATTAGTAGCATATTGGATCGAGCCTGTCGTCAGTCCCAGCCCAGCTAAACCGATCGCCCAGCGATCGCTCGCCACCGCATAGATCCGAGGCAGTTTGGGACTGACAAACCAGAGGAGCGCGCAAGTTACCGCACCAATTGGCAGCCAATAATCGGGTGCAGTCCGATCGGCGAGTAAGTTAACGCCTAATCCCAAGCCCCAGCCGATCTGAATCGCCGCTGGCAACCACCGTTTCAGGCGGTTGACGATCGGGAACATCAGCCCGATAGCGGCAATTAATAAGATCGATCGCCATTCCGGTCGATCGACGGTCAAGCATAAGCCCAGTCCCAGCCCCAAGATTGCCAACCAGGCAGCGGGGATTTGGGTGGCGAGTTGCCACGGCTGGATGGGTGCCCGACGCGTGGCGACGTAAGTTAACGCGATCGGCACGAGCAGCCACCACAGCGGCCAAACCGATGCCGCAGCGGGAAATGTTGCTAGCAACAAGAAACAGCTATAGGCAAAAGTCGCCAGTCCCAAGCCAATCCACCAACAACTGCGCAACCAGACATCAGTAGCTCGACGCGCGGGTTGGGCGCACAGGTACAATTCGATCGCGCTTAAGCTACTCGTGACGATGGCGAGTACGGCTGAATTGAGCACCTCTGTATTCTCGATCGGCACGGGGATGAAGTTGTGAGCGATCGCGATCCACCAGTCCCAACGATAGCAGAGGGCGGCAAAAATGGTCGCCAACCCAGATATGTGAGTGATGTAGAGATAGCTGGATTTAGTTGGTAAATAGCGCAGCGTTAAATATGCCAAGATCGCGGTCGAAAGCGCGAGATCGACGAGCAAACTTAGTGGATTGGCGAGATTGATAAATGGTAATAACGCCCCAGTCACCAGGATGAGCACCTCACCAGTGCGCGTCAGGGAATGCCAGCCTTTCTGCCAGAACCAGTTGGTAATCCCCACCCACAGTAGTAAGTAGGGAAAAATGATTAACGAACCAGCAACTAGATAGTTCTGACCGAAGACTAGCAATATATACGGTAAAACCTTGGCAAAGATCGCCCCCGTCGAGAGAGGTGCCCAGAGCCAATTGATTACGATATAGGTTTGCAATCCGACCACAAAGAGGGCGATGACCTCACGATCTTTCTGGTGAGATCGTAGGCGTTGCCACAGCCAAACTAATGTCAGACTGCTGACTGCGACTGCTTGCCAGGAGCTATTATGGGGACGCGCGAGTAGATCGCAGATACTCAATAGCCAACCGAAAGCTAGCAAACTAGCACCGATCCGCTGATAGAATCGCGCGAGATTGTTCAGGGTAACTCGATAATGCGCCGCACGCAGCGATGCCGTGACATGGCTGCTCTGCGCCAAGCGTAAGAGTCGGTGCTGTTTTTGCAGACCCCATTGGGTAAATAACCACCCGACAATCCCGATCGCCAAACCGAAGGTAAAAATTGGCAGATGAGCGACAAATAACCCCCGCAGCAGCAATACACCCACGCCATAAATAGCCAGCGCGCCGCCTTCGATCTGGCGGATTTTTTGCAACAAGATCGCGACACCAATCGCACCGCTATAAATCGCGATCGCCGGCCAGTAGGGGAGTTGCCAGCCCAGATGCAAGCAGCTCAACCCCAGATATGCAGCGAGTAGTAGGCCAGATCGATTCTCATTCTGAGAGGCTACGCCAACGGTAGTGGTACGTCCGCGCTCCTGTTGGTGTTTGAGATAGACGATCCCGCCCAACCCGCAGCCAGCGACGATCGCCGTAACTAATCCTAAAGGTTCTCTCCACAAGCCAAACGAATCGCTCGCCCAAAAATTGACGGGCATCAATAGCAGCGTCACGAGTTGCAGGGTACTAGCTGTCAGCCTCAAGCCCTGCTGCGTGCGCGCCCAACTGCCCACGACCCAAAATCCGATCGTGTAGAGCCACAGCAATCCATATTGCCCCCAGGCGGGAAAGCGCGACCATTGCGTCGCCGCCAACACCCCAGAAGAGAGGACGACCAAAAATACCCCCAAAAATAGCAACCAGCGCACGCTTAATTCATCTTTGAGGTTTTGCCAGATGGTGCGAATGGCTGGCACTGTAGGGATGGCTACTGGCGGTGGAGGTATTTGTGGCGTCGGTACCGCTGGAGCTGGCAACGGTAACTCTTCACTCAAGCAAGTTTTGGCAATTTCTAACACTTGCGATCGATCGAGCATCTGCGATCGCACCAAGCGATCGAGCAGATCCAGCAGCGCGGGATTGTCAGGGTCGATCCGCAATTCTAACCAAATTGACTTGGGTACTGGCTGGGGCATAATTTCTGGCTGGGGGTTGCCTATTATCCTCCCTTATCTGTGGCCATTTCTCGCCATCGATCGTGACAGTTCCCCGATCGAACACCAAAGCGAGCGATTTTTTTGGCAAAAATGCAATAGTTTCCGGATGTCTTGGGTCGATCGGTGTAAATAAAAAAACAATCGATTCGCGATCCGGAAAACTAGATCGATGCCAACTTACTGATTTTTACCATGTCTAAATATTTATTCATCGCAACGGCAACTGCACTCATCAATCTAGTTTTGGTAGCTACTAATACCGTTGGGATTGCGAATGCACAGATGAATCCTAGCTTGTCACTGACAGTAACAAGCCAAGATAAACTCATTGTTAAAGGCGAAAAACCCGCTCATCTGAATGCCCAACAGCAATCAGATGTCAAAGGTATTCATCGGACATTAACGGAGTTTTATCGTGGTTTGAATGAATATAATGTCGAGCGGATGTCGCGAGTCGCTGTCAGTACCTCAAATGATGAAAAAATCTATACCCAGCGGCTGTTCGATCGCTTGAAATCTTATCGTGTCGATGTGAGCGTTGAAGTCCAAGACATCCAATTGATTTTACTTTCCGAACATAATGCATCGGTAAAAGTTACTCAATTAGTAAAAGCCCGAGGATCTGGTCGAGCGATGAGTTCTCAACAGTCGTCTTCATTATCATTGGTGAAACAACAAGGTCGCTGGCGCATTAGTGATGGTAGAACATTCGTGCAAACAATGACTCCAGATCGTTAACTAAATTGTGATTTAGATCGCCGCTAGCATCTAAGTTCAATGACATAATTGATACTAAGGCGATCGAAGTTACGCAAGTTATTACAATCCAATTTAAAAAACTTCTTATCTACTTTCTGAGAAGTCGATCGCTCGACAGCCAAGCTGTAATTGAAGATTATCAGCCATTTTAAATCTCTAAATCGCTAGTTAATTTTTCAAAAACAAATATTAGAACCACCCCAAATCACATGAAATCATCGACTATTAACTGGTTGTCGAGAGCGATCGCGCTGCCATTATTTATCGCAATTGCCCATACTCTGCCCGCTAGTGCGGCTCCAACCGTTGGCGTAGCCTCTCAGAATGAGAATCGATCGCTCATTTCGCTAGGAACAGCAGCTCGCAACGTCGAATCTTTACCAGCCGTCACGGATCTCAATCTCGCAGTGCCAGTTCCTGCTAAGGCGATTGCGCCCGAGCGTCCGAGCGCAATTCAGCCGATCTGGTCTAGTCCCAATCGTCACAACTTGGCTCCAAAATCCAGCCCCGAACGGATTAGTAAAACTAGCTCGATCGGTAAAAAAAATACTGCTTTAACATCGAAACTGAAGTCATCACTCGTCTTGACAGCCGAACTCCAAACTAAGTCCAAGCTTACAGCTAAACGCAATAATTTAGTAGCGACAAATAGCGATACCACTTACCTCAAGCTTACTCGCAAAAGTCGGTCGAACTCCAAAAATATCGCCGCAGTGTCACCGTCACCATTAAGTAGCAATAGCTACTTGAAATTAGTCAAAGATCCTAGCAAGGGAACTAATGAATTGGGCAATCCGATTTATACCCTCGAAGCATATGTTGACGGTCAAAAATACCACACATTCGATGCTGTATCTGGAACTGCAAATACTCAAAATGCAGATCGCAATCTAGGTAATAATGCCGCACCTTTACCAGATGGTTCGTATGAAGTTAGTAAGGCCATCGTACCTGGAACAGTATCTGAAGTTGGTAGGACTTTTGTCGGAATTTATCCAAAATTTGATACTGCACGTACCGCTCTAGGTATTCATCTCGATCGGAGCTTCAATCAACGCAATGGTTATGATGGAACCGCTGGCTGTATTGGTATTACCACGGCTGCCGATCGCGATGCGATTAATGAATTTATTAGTAAATATCATCCGCAGAACTTAATTGTCAAAATCGCGCCTACACCAGATCGTTAATCGCTGCAATCGATCGCCGATCGATTACCGCCATCATTAATTATGCGTCCATCAGAAAATATTTTGTGTTATCATAATCGTAAATAATACTTATAAATATTACTCGAAACTATGGATCGATCTAAGGTTGTCGCGATCGTCTCAGGTATAATTTCAATCTTCTTGGCGATCGCCTATTTATTGGTAGTCCAGCTGATTGATTTTCGGGGCGAGATGCTCCCCGCACCAATAGTCGAAACGATTGTTTGGCAATTACCGCTGTAAAGTTTAATTCTTTTCTAGATAAATTATAACAAATAGCTAATTGTTAATTATCCCGATTGCCGTGGGATTAATTAAGAAATGAACGATCGTCCCGCCACTGTTGATTTCGACCAGCTCATTAGCGCATCCTTGCTTCGGTTACGCACGAAATCGCCATTTTTTGGCACGCTGGCAATGTTGACTCGCTTTGTATCTTGCACGACGATTCCGTGTGCGGCAACAGATGGGCGCGATGTCTTTCTCAATCCCGAATTTCTCAAATCGCTACCGACAGCTCAACAAGAAGGCATCCTCATCCACGAGATCCTGCACGCCGCATTATTGCACCCGAGCCGCATCAGAGAGCGAGATCCTCTCTTATGGAATGTTGCTGCTGATATCGTCGTCAATGGGACGATCTTGGAGAGCGGATTTGAACTGCCACCAGGCGGTTTGCGAGACGAGCGACTAGAACAACTCAGCGTCGAAGAAGCCTACGAACTATTGCGTGGTGATGAATCCGAACATGCCGACGCAGCCAGCGTTCGACAGTGGCAATTAGCCGACCTCGACTTATTAGCCCCAAGCTGTGAAGATAATCGTCATTCCCCCATCGGCACCGATCTTACCCCTTCACCAAAATTAGATCGCCATCAGCGGGAAGTCTTAGCAGCACATTGGCGGCAAGCACTTCAGCAAGCAGCCGCAATTGCCAGCACTACTCAGGGTGGGAAACTACCAGCGGGAATCGAACGCGAGTTCGAGTCGATTTTTGCTCCGCAATTAGATTGGCGCGTCTATTTATGGCGATATCTAGTTCAGACTCCGACCGATTTTCAGGGTTTCGATCGCCGTTTTATCGGACAAGGACTCTATCTCGAAGCATTGCAATGCACATCAGCCCGAGTGTATATAGCGATCGATACTAGCGGCTCGGTCGATCGGACACTACTCGCACTATTTATGAGCGAAATCCGAGGGATTTTGGGCGCGTACCCGCATTTAGAGTGCGAACTATATTATGCGGATTGCGACGTTTATGGCCCCTATCCACTCTCGATCGATTCAACCTTGCCACCTCCTGAAGGCGGTGGGGGTACCTCCTTCATCCCCTTTTTCGATCGGGTGAGCGAAACTTGGGACGAACATACGCAAGCAGTCTGTATCTACCTCACTGACGGCTACGGCGAGTTTCCCACTCCCGCACCTACCATCCCGACGCTATGGGTAGTCACTCCCGGCGGCTTAGATTTAGCGCGGTTTCCATTCGGTGAAGCAATTCGGTTAATCGACGATCGTGCCAGATCGACATTCGATCGAGTTGATTAATTTCGATCGACGTTCGATCGATAATGCAGCATATAGCAGTCCTGGTTGATATGTAAGAGGATCGTGTAGGGTGTATTATCGCGTAGCGTAACGCACCGAAAGGAATAGAAGGGAACTTGCTCGAATAAATCTCACGAATTACTTATGATTGCTATAGATGTAAATCGATCGAGTCTAGTATAGCAATCGCCAAGATCGTTAGGACGTTTTCTAATTAGTCCGCGTAGGCGGACTTTGCATCACCAGCGGCGATTTCAATCGCTGTGTCCTAATAGCCTTGGCGACTGCTATAACTTCATTCACACCAAGATTAGATCTATCTCGTTTGTAGACCGTAGATTCGATCGAGTCCGAGACTTAAAAAC
>NZ_JANPGM010000270.1:0-1755 GCF_031423935.1 Chamaesiphon sp. VAR_69_metabat_338 | reverse complement strand
TGTGCCATAGCCATGCGATCGACTCTCCGATCTACTAACTAGATCGTCAACATAGAGAAACTTCCCCCAGGCTAACGATTCCGAGATTCTAAATCCGGCAACAGCTTGAATGCTGTTATCAATGCGAAGATAGACAAGTTGATAATTAAATTGCTGTTGCTGTCTCTGAACTTGCGTAATAAAATCGGCAATTTCTAAATGGGTTCGCAACTCTTTCATCGCTACAAAACACTCAGTAATCTCTTCGATCGATATCGCCAGCAAGATCTTGTCTATCATTGATATATTATGGTTTGATGGTTCGTTCGCGCCAGGGTACCGTTAGGTAATCGTGCCAGCCAATCGCCAACACCTATTTACTACCGTTCGCACTCTTATTTCTACACAGCCAAACATCTTACCCTCTTCGTCACCCACTGCTATCGTATGTCGAAACTAACTTGCACTCGAAACAACTGTAATGGCTCGATCGATGATGGTTATTGCGATACCTGTGGGATGGCGGCAATCAAATCGCAATCGGAATTAGACATCGCGCTGGCGGCGACTGCTAGCAATAAACCAGTCGGTAGTTCTCAAAGTCTGAGAACTACCCCGAATAGTGCTTCCGTCACCAGTACCGGATCGAGTCCGACGAGCAATCGATCGCGCGGTACGCGTCGCAGTGCGCCGACAGTAGGCAAGAGTAGCCGCCGCCAGCTGGGTGCGGGATTGGTATCGATTCCCGAATTGCCCTCTACAGCTCCCGAACTCGCCGTCCTCGTCGAAGCCAAGGTGCCGGAAAATAAACGGTTTTGTGCGGCGTGCAATCAAGCTGTCAAGCGAGATAAAGGTTTTTGTAGCAAGTGCGGACAGAAATATAATTTCATTCCGAGTCTGGCTCCTGGGGATGTCATCGGCGGACAGTATGAAGTTAAAGGCGCGATCGCGTATGGTGGATTAGGTTGGATCTACTTGGGCTTTGACAACTTATTATCGCGGTACGTCGTCCTCAAAGGGTTATTAAATAGTGAGGATGCTGCGAGCGCGGCGGTTGCCCTCGCCGAGCGGCAATTTTTGGCAGCAGTCAAACATCCGAATATCGTGGGGATTTATAACTTTGTCACTCACGATGCCGAAGGCTATATCGTGATGGAATATGTGGGGGGTAAAACTCTCAAGGAAATTCGCAAAGAGCGCGGGATGCTGCCGGTATCTGAAGCGATCGCTTACATTCATCGGGTACTAGGCGCGTTTGCCTATCTCCATCAGCTCGGCTTAGTCTACTGCGACTTTAAACCCGATAACGTCATGCTCGAAGGGGATGATATCAAGCTGATCGATTTGGGCGGCGCGCGCAAGATTGACGATCCCGATGGCGATATTTATGGGACGATCGGCTATGCTGCGCCGGAAGCTGGGGAAGGGCCGACGATCGTTTCGGATCTATTTACGATCGGGCGAACTTTAGCCGTATTAGTCACCAATATTTCAGGATTTAGTACCGAGCATCAATATACGCTCCCGAGTGCCCAGTCAGATCCGGTTTTCGCCAACCAAGAATCGCTGTATCGGTTCCTGCTCAAAGCTACCGCCGCCGCTGCCGACGATCGATTCCAGACGGCTGAAGAGATGGCAGAACAGCTTTTGGGTGTATTGCGGGAAGTGGTGGCAGTTGAAACCAACACTCCCCGTCCGGCTAATAGTACTTTATTCGATGGCGACAGGTTGGCAGTTACCGCTGGGGGCGATTTTAGCCCGATTCAGCCCAGTTAC
>NZ_JANPGM010000269.1:0-4027 GCF_031423935.1 Chamaesiphon sp. VAR_69_metabat_338 | reverse complement strand
CTACCATTAACGCCCGATCGACTGACAGATATTCGACTGATTGCTACAGATATCGATGGCACCCTGACGCGGGAGGGGAAATTTACCACCGAGTTGTTACAAGCGATCGATCTAGTGAATGCCAAAGGGATCGCATTATTATTAGTTACGGGTAGATCTGCGGGATGGGTGAGTGCTGTCAATAATTATCTCCCTGTGGCTGGCTCGATTGCCGAGAATGGGGGTGTCTATTTCGATCGCAATTGCAGCGGTTTTGACTTCATCACCCGGATTGACAGTATTGAGGAGCATCGGGCTAATTTGGCAGATCGGTTTTGGGAATTGCAATCGCGCTATCCGCAAATTGAGGAATCCAGCGACAATCAATTTCGGATTACCGATTGGACGTTTGATGTGGCTGGTTTAACGGATTTAGAATTAGATGAAATTGCCGCTCAGTGTCAGCAATGGGGCTATAGTTTTACATTTAGTACCGTGCAGTGCCATATCAAGCCGCCACTTCAAGATAAAGGGGTGGCAATTTTGCACGTACTCGAACGATATTTTCCCCAGATTGCGCCGCAACAAATAATTACCGTCGGCGATAGTCCGAATGATGCGAGTATGTTCGATCGAGCTTTATTCGATCGATCGGTTGGGGTGGCGAATATTCAGCATTATACCGATCGATTAACGCATCAGCCGCAATATATGACTAAATTACCCGCAGTAGCCGGATTTTGTGAATTAGTGAGTTTACTAAAAGCTAGGGCGTAAATAATTTGACTAGTTAGCACGATCGCCAAGTTAAATTCGATACATCAAATCGAGCTATCGATCGACGATTAATTAAATTACGGAACCTTTGAGCAACTGGCTTCGTCAGTCGCGTCAGTCCTCTCACCTCTGTCCTAAATGATCTTTTCTACTCGCCGAAATTCGCTGCTTTCGAGTGCATTAATTTCTGTAACAATTGCCGCAGTTCAACCTGTATTTGCCGAGATTAGTGCATCGATTCAGCCAGCCATCCAGACTAACTACGATCGAATTAATGCGGCTTTTGTCCGTAAAGATATCAAAGGGGCCACAGCACTGTTTACGCCAGATTATGTGAGTATTAATCCTGAAGGAAAGAAGCAGAATTTATCGGAGTTTCGCGAACAATATGATACGTTGTTTAAACGATTTAATATTAAGCTGACTTCTAATAAAGCAACTATTAAAAATATCGATGTCAGTGCGGGAGGCATCGATGTAGCGATCGATCAAAAAACCGAGGGGACGATTGCTGGCTCTAACAAACTAGTCATCGCTCAAACATCTCGCGATTCCTGGCTGAAAACGCCCCAAGGCTGGCGGTTGAAGCAAAGCAAAATTCTCACCAGTACAACCACTTTTAACGGCCAAACTTTTAAAGGATAGAATTACTCGACAATCGTCTCGATCGACTTAACAGAGAACGGGGTTTGCTTCGTGCAACACATGTGGAGGGCACCTCCGCGTGGTTGCATCCGCAAAATTCCCACCTAAAAGGTGGAGTGTTGTTGTGATGGTGTCAAAATCTACATTTTAATAACCCAACTCTCAATTATCAATTATCAATTAATTTAATCACTAGGGCGTGAGTGCGAACGATTCGATCGTCGTCATTGCCTTACCTAGAGATTCATAATATCGATCCGGTTCGGCTTTATATGTCAAAATATAAGCTTTACCACGCGCGATCGTCCAAACTTCCAGATTTTTGACGATCGCTGAATTCTCATCTTTACCAGTATAGACAACTAAATTAGCCGGTCTTTTAGCTAACTTGGTCGAGCTAGATTCGATAAATTTGGCATCTTGGTAGTAGCGATCGATTTCGGCGATTGTCGATTGAGTATACTTAGCTAAAGTAATGTTTGGATCGGTGAGATTTTCGACCCTAATCGAAATATTGGCGGGGTACTTATTGCCCGAACTCGATGCTGGAGCTGTAAAGATAACATGTTCGCCCGTGACGATATTGTCAAGCTTCTCCTGCTGCCAATTACTCGCATATTTAACTTTGAGTTTGGCTGTTTTATCTGTATATTGTTGCCAACCTGCCCGCTCGCGCCCCGTATTTGGACTGCTACTAGCAACTGGTGATGGTGCTACCTGCGGCTTATTTGCCGAGGCTGAGAACAATCTAATCGCACTAAATCCGAGCATTAATCCACAAATTGCCATCCCAAAAATTAGCTGGGGTTTAAATCGCTGCGATTTCGGTGCGGGAATCTGAGTTAGCGCAAATGCTTTAAGTGCTTGTAATACTTCTGGGGCTGATTGATAGCGATTTCGATAGTCGGGACGAACCATCTTATGCACGATCTCGACTAACTTTTGGTGCATATTTACTTCATCTCGCCACTTTAATTCATAAGTATAGGCATCTTTTTCGAGGGGGAATTTACCAACGATCGCTTGAATGGCGATCGCGCCGACGGCATATATATCAGTATTTAATTTTGAAACCCCTTGTTCTTGTTCGTAGGGAGTATAACTAGGATCGTTGATATGTCTGCTATCTTCTTCGACTAAATTTGGCCACGTACTGCCCAAATCCTTCACCGAACTAAAGCCAATTAGGCAGAACCGGCCATCGTGACGGCGAATGATATTGTGCGGGTTGATATCTTGATGGATGTATTTAAAATTATGAAAAAAGCCTAAAATTTCAATTAAGTCGAACAAAAAATCAAACACTTGAGTTTGAGTCCAAGTCGCGCCTGGCGATAGTTCTTGACTGAGAAATTCACCCTCGATATATTCGCGCACCAAATATCTTTCGCCAGCTTCTTCAAATGTAGTAATCAATGAAGGAATCTGGGGATGCTGTCCGACTTGATAGGCAATCCCGGCTTGAATTTCAAAGAGTTTTTCTGCTAGCTGGGGCACCATCCCACTACTAGGAACGTGTTGAATTTGTTTGATAACAAATAAGGGCGAATCGATCGTATCCAAGTCTGTGGCTAAATAAGTCATGCCAGACTTACCGATTCCCAGGATTTTAACTATTTTGTAATGGGAGTGAAGGATTGAGCCTAACATACAATGGTATTTAGCTAAGGGAGGTGGGTCGATCGAGTCGATTGCAGTAGGTGGGGATAGCCAGATGCCACAGACAAGACTGCGCCAACGACTAAGCTTGCTAACTAGGAAAAAAATAAATTAGATAATTATCTTAATTTGTACCGCATCTCGATCGAAACCGCTAGATGAATTGAGACTAATTACGTAGTCGATCTGTTAACCTGACTTGCGACTAAACTTCCGATATTTTGCCGATCTTTCGATCGACAGATCGGATTTTACTTAGACAAATCTGACTCTGTGGTGGGTAATGCATAGATATGAGAATATTGCTGCGATCGAGATCTCAAATCTAGTAATACATCTAGCTGATTTTTTTGAAATAAATTCAGTATTTATGCTGTAGAGAGTTAATGAGATCTCAGTGGTGGCTATGTCTATAATGGGTGCTAAATTAACTGCGATTTAATTGCGACAAGCACTGGTGCTCTAGTGGCTGAATCGACGATTGTATCGATCTTCCTATGCTTAAAATACTTTCCTCAATCCGTAAATTTTCGGGCATTTTCTTACTGGGTGCGACTCTGGCAATGACATCTCAATCGTGGCAGCCCAGTCGAGCCACACCCAGTCGAAAGTTTAGCTGTGAATCGATCGGTGGCACACCGACTACGGTTGTAAAAACTGTTAGGGGTAATCTGCCAATGATCCATTGGGTGCGGTCATTTACAGGCAAGTACAACAATATCAGCCAACGCTGTGATGAAGTGTCAAATCGCCTCGGTCGCTTCAATCGCGATGGTAAATTGAAATACATCCGCACTGGCAATGTCAATACCTATCCCGTGCTGTGTGTCGATGCGGGAGTTAGTGGCAATACTTGTCCCAAGTCTAGCGTCCTGGTAACGCTACCCAAAGGGACTGACTCGGCGCAAATCCTCCAGCAGATGCTGGATTTACGTGCTAGAGCTTCCGGAAGAATCATTCAACTCAG
>NZ_JANPGM010000268.1:0-5173 GCF_031423935.1 Chamaesiphon sp. VAR_69_metabat_338 | reverse complement strand
TAATTACCAAATAAATACGCTAGCATCAATTTGTAGATGTAAATATAAGCTAGCGCAGTGAGATCGCCATCTTGAAGATGCTTGGGAATCATCACGATCTCATCATAAGCAGTTCCAATGAGACAATCTGCTCGATCGTTTCCCCTCATCATCAGGTTTTGTGCCACCTGCCGTTTCATTTCTAGATAGGCTTTTGAGATAGATTGTTTTGCTCGCTCTAAATCTTTACTATATGGGAATATTTCCGCTTCCCAACTACTTAATTCTATTCCCCCAATAAGATTTACATCGAAGTAACAACTAATACAGTAGCCAGCATTAAGAAAGTCACCGGTCTCAATGAAAACTGTATATCCGTATTTAAATGTACGACTCGCTGCATGAATAACTTCACAGCGATGTTGAATCCAATTGGCAAATAAAAATAAACATCTACTCTGGAATTCTCTGGCATTAAATCGACTTACTAAAGTTAATGCCAAGTTACCAAAATGATAACCCGTTTGTACATCACCTAAAAAAGCACTCAGCACCAATCCATAATTGACATAACCTAATGCAGATGCAGGTGTATTTCCGAATTGGAGGGATAAATTGACCATCATCGAGCTAAGAGCAGGGTATGAATTTGGCCTTGCAACGAAAATAGGTGAGCCTAAATCTGCTAAAAGTTCCATGATTTTCCGAGCTTTGAGATCGCTCATCGCTGGTAAATCCAACAGATCTTCAATGTTACTATTTTGAAATTGGCCAGCAAGACCCTGTAATGGTTGACCTACTCTCTCTTCGTTAGAAGTGATTGAAAGTTCAATTCCCAATTGAGCCAGTGCTGTTATGCCAGTATCGATCGCAGCTAACATCTTGCCATTAGCTGTAAGCGCAGCAATTTGGATTCTGTAGATTTCGACTTTATCTAAAATCGTCCGAGCCGATCGCATTACAACACCTGTAATCTCTTCCATCCGCTCCAGATTTCCTTGCAAATATGCAGCTTCGGCAGAAGCTACATACAGATCCAGAGTTAGCTGATACTGGGTCTCCCAACAGTCGATCTCCAGCAGTTCAATGCCTGCTTGGAGATAAATATTTGCAGCAGCATAAGCAGTAGAATTCCTAGCTTTTTTACCAGCACTGAAGTTGAGATCGATAACCATTTCTCGCTCGATCGGATCGGTAATTAATGATTTGGCTATATTTAAATGTTCGACAATATTGAATAATCTTTCTTCGATGACAATCTCCGAAGCATCTTGCTGGAGTAACCGCCCGATTTGAAGATGCGTTGTTTGTTTTTGACTAGCCGGAATTAGCGAGTAAGCTGCTTGTTGAACGCGATCGTGCAAGAATCGATAAACTGGATTAACGACTCTCGATACCAATCGATCGCCGGATGGGGTAAAAAATTTGTAGATGTCTGTAGTGGGAATTAGTAAGTTTTCTTCCAATCCAGCCCATAAGATTGCGGCTGTGGCTTCTGGAGATCGCTCGCATACAGTTGCTAAAGTAGATAAATCGAATTGTGCCCCGATACATGCGGCTAAAGCCAATGCCGATTGAGTTGCTGGTGGTAATTTTTGCAACTGTAAGGCCATAAACTCAACTACATCATCGGTGACAGCCATCGCTCTGACTTGAGCTAGATCGCAACTCCAACCACCCACGTCAGTATTCTGACTCGATCGATCGAAGCTAATCGCGCCATCTTCATATAATGATTTGAGAAATTGAGTTGCAAAAAAGGGATTACCTTTGGTTTTTAGCTCCACCAATTCAGCTAACGGTTGCGCGATGAGTGAATCGCAATGGAGTGTGTCTGCCACCAACTGGCTCAAACTTGCGAGATCGAGACGCTGCAATCTAATTGTATTGACTGTAATGCCAGTTTTGGCAATTTCATCGATCGCTAACATCGACGGATGAATTGGTGAAACCTCATTGTCTCGATAAGCACTAATGACTAGCAAATATCCAGTATCCTGCACCAACAATTGCAATAAATTCAGCGATGCTAAATCTGCCCATTGGAGATCGTCGAGAAATAACACTAGTGGATGTGCGGTAGTAGCAAACAAACGAACGAATTTTTGCATGAGCAGATTAAATCTCTGCTGTGTGGCACCACCTGATAATTCTGAAGCTGGCTGTTGCTTGCCAATAATGCGTTCGAGTTCGGGAATGACATCAATTAATACTTGAGCATTTTCGCCCAACGCCGCGAGAATCTGCATTTTCCAAGCATGCAGTTGGGCGTCCGATTCCGAAAGCAATTGCCCCATCAAATCGCGATAGGCTTGAACGAAGGCGGAAAATGGGATATTGCGCTGAAATTGGTCGTATTTACCCTTGATAAAATAGCCCCGCTGACGCACGATCGGTTTATGAACTTCTCGCACGATTACTGTCTTGCCAATTCCAGACGAACCAGCCACCAGCAGAATCTCAGTCAGACCTTTACTCACGCGTTCAAAGGCATTGAGCAATACGGCAACTGCTGGCTCTCGACCATACAACTGTTCGGGAATCGTAAATCGATCGCTCGGATCGCGCTCTCCAAGATTAAACAATCCTATTTTGCCCGTCTCTTGCAATTGAGCTAAACAAAGCTCTAGATCGAACTTGAGTCCCAGTGCATTTTGATAGCGATTTTCAGCATTCTTAGACATCAACTTACTGACAATCTCTGAGAGCATCAGCGGAATGTCTGGATTGAGTTGACGGACTGGAACTGGCTGCTTGTCAATATGACTATGTACCAATTCCATCGGATCTGTGGAAATAAATGGTAATTGTCCGGTTAATAGTTCGTAGCAAGTTACCCCCAAAGCATAAAAATCGCTCCGGTAATCGATACCCCGATTCATGCGTCCGGTTTGTTCGGGTGACATATATGCCAGCGTCCCTGCTAGCGTATTGACATTTTTAATTGATTGAGTTTCTTTTGGCAATCGGGAAGCAAGACTAAAATCGATCGGTTTAATCTGCCGTGTTTCTGGGTGAATGAGAATATTGGCAGGTTTGAGATCTTTGTGAATGATGCGGTGACGATACAATCCATCCAGGGCGTCAGCTATTTGCGTGACGATCTGGATGAAAGTAATTAATTTTTGCGGGGTTGCTCCGAGCACACCCGATCGATAGACATAAGATTGCAGGGAAATACCACCGAAATCTTCCAGAATCAATGCATGAGAATTTTGGTAGGGTTCAAACGCTAGCGTTTTGATAACATTGGGCACATCAATGCTTTTGCCAATCTCATACTCATGGCGAAACTGGATTAGTCGATCTAAACTAGGGGCTGGACTCCGGATGAGTTTGATTACAACTGGGTATAGATCGGACTCTCTAATACCTCGATAGAGGAGAGACCGATCTCCAGCATAAATTTCTTCGATAATTTGATAACCAGGTAAGTGCACGATCGTCTTCACTGTTCCAGTCCCCAATGTGCAACTATATGGAAGACGGCTAGGAGCTAAACTTTGGAACCAAAGCTCTAAAACTTGATGTCATCTAGCTTTTGGCAATTTAAACGTAAATTTGCTAGCCGTTCTACCATATATCTTATAGTTTGCCCAAGGGACTAGCTGTAATCGCGATCGCTCGACTCTCCTTAAAAAAGGCTAATCCAACAAATAATTAGGTAAGTTCAATGATTAATAGCTACCCGCACATTTCATCTTCTGATAAAGGTAAGCCAAAAATATCTGCGGATATTCAAAAGTGAGAGTAGCAATCCCTGAAGACTAGATAGTTAAAGGTAATGAACCATAGCAGAGCTGATATAATCCATCAAGAAATTTCCAAGATGCGATACGAGTCTTCTCAAAACCTTGTATAGCTGCTGCTACACCCTCTTCCGATTCAGTGACAAAGCGGGCAATAACTAAGGATTCATCTGCATGACCTACTTCTAATTCTTCATGAAGTGTCAACCACACGATCGCAGTTCGAGCTATATTTGTCTTACGAAACTCTCTACCCATGCACAGATCGAACTGCTTACCATAAACTTCCAATAACATTGCGGCTCCTAGTCCAACAGAAGGATTGGGATCTAAATAAAGCTCCTGTAAGCATATGTCATATTCTTTGCCGATCTTTAACATGTCTTCGGTAAAAGATGCCATTCTCCAAGGCTCGATACCTGTCATCAACTGCTCGAAAAGTTTTCGGTGAATCCGATTAATGTTGCCATTACCAAGTTCTTCATTTAACTGTTTGGCAAGAAGGCAACGAATTCGCTCATCGTCATTCCGCGCAATAATACTAGCGAGGCTACGACTAAAGTTAGTAACTACCAGGCGAAGATTCATGAATAACAGCCATAGATGTTGTGGATTAACTGGCTCTCGCTGCAATCGTTGCAAGACAGGATGATGATCTAATGGATGATTTTCGTAATGCCACAACATGTCTTCCAGCGATGGCAGCGATTTTGCTAGTTGTTTTAGGGCTGTTGCTGGAGGACGAATTCCATCAACTTCGGGATTTAGGTAAAGAGTGACTCGTCGTTGCTGCTGTTCTCGTCGTAATGCTGTGTAGGAATGCATTCCAATCCCTGATTCCAGCGGACGGATCGCTAAAGATCGAATTGCAGACTGATAGGTAGAGACTGGAAGACCATGCTCGATAAAGTAGAGATCGAGCCTGTCGCATACAGCCCGATCGTCGATCGCATAGTTAGAGATTGGGATGTGCAAGGTGCTGCTTGAAGGCGTAGCATTATCACTTTCAACCCAGGAAAAGGCCGAAATTGCTGGTTTTGCAGAGAATGAAGTTTGGCCTGGTGCCATTGCTTGGCAAAATTCGATCGCGTCACCGGGGACGTAGTTGCGAGCGGCACTCAGTGCTGATTCTAGTTCTGTTGGGGTCGCGTCATGGTGGCGGAGATAGACTTTGACTCGGGCAGCGGTGTGTGCGGCGAGATCGAGAGAGAAGTAGACGAATTCGTCTTTGTCGGGGCCGCGTTGGGCTGCTGTCTCGGCTAGTGTCGGCCAAGCATGGGTAAAGCCGAGTCGGACTAAGGATTCCTCGACAATTGCTGCCGATCGACTTTTGTGCTGGGATTGGGGGTTGAGATAAAGTTTGAAGGCGGATGGTTTGTCGGGATAAAAGCAGGCGGAGTGCCACATCGAGAATTTAGCGTCGGCATTCGTGGGGACGAACAGAT
>NZ_JANPGM010000267.1:0-2759 GCF_031423935.1 Chamaesiphon sp. VAR_69_metabat_338 | reverse complement strand
GGTGTTGCTGTACCACCGTTTGGGTGTTGGGGGTTGGGGGTTGGCGGACGCAAGCGTCCATCCTTATTACACTATCCACTATCCACCATTCACTATCCCCTTATCCACAAAATCGACTCGATCGATATGATAGAGGGAAGGAGCGAGTGATAGTGGACAGCTTCGTCTCCCAACTCCCAAATATGTACTCATTCGATCGAGATCGCCAGCTCCAATCCCGCACGATCTTTTTGCGCCAGACGATCGACGATCGCGTGGCAAATGAAGCGATCGCCCAATCGATCTATTTGGATCTGGCCGATCCAGATACCCCAATCCAGCTCTATATCAACACTTCATCGGGATCGATCGCGGCGGGTTTGGCAATTTACGATACGATCCAAAGTCTGAAAGTGGAAGTGCAGACGATTTGTATGGGGGTGGCGGACGGGGTCGGCTCGTTATTACTAGCTAGCGGTAGTCCTGGCAATCGATCGGCGCAACCCCACGCGCGGATTCGCTTGGCACAGGCTGATGAGATGACATTAACTAGCGGCACAGCTAGAGAGATCGAATCTGCTGCCAGAGCGGTATTTCGCCAACGGCAGATTTTGTATGAACTGTACGCGCAGGCGACGGGACGAGCGAGCGAGACGATTGCTGAAGATACCGCCAAGCGGGAATTTATGTCGGCGACTGAAGCTCAAGCCTACGGCTTAATCGATTTTTTGCATGGTTGAATGAGAACTTTTCAATCGTGGTAATACCCCAATTACCGTCCAGAAAACCAGCTTGCTGGCGATCGAGGCTTTGAACTAGAATTAATTAAAGATATTTTCTACTACAAAGGTCATCGTCGTGACATCTTCACAATCAGAAATAGCTGCTAACAGCATTTTTGTCAGGGGTAGTGAAATGGCAGACTTGATGAGGGCGCATGACTGGTCGCAGACCCCGTTAGGCGCACCATCGGGTTGGTCGCAAAGTCTGAAAACGGTGCTGAGTATTTTACTGACGTCCCAGCACCCGATTTTTCTGTGGTGGGGACAAGAGCTAATTCAGTTTTACAACGATGCCTATCGCCCGATTTTGGGCACTACCAAGCATCCCCAAGCACTAGGACAACGGGGGCGGGAGTGCTGGCAAGAAATCTGGGAGACGATCGCGCCGATGATTGCCGCAGTAGTGCAACGCGGTGAGGCGACGCAAGTTCGAGATGGGTTGCTGCTGCTCGAACGCAATGGTTATCTTGAAGAATGTTATTTTAACTATGCTTATAGTCCGGTGCGGGACGAGGCGGGCGAGGTTGGGGGCATCTTTTGTGCTTGCGATGAGACGACCAAACGCGTCATCGGCGAGCGACAACTCAAGACATTGCGCGAATTGGCGGCGCAACCGCTGACAACGAAAACGATCGAGGAAGCTGGCCGAGCGTGCATGAGCGCGATCGCTGCTAATCCCGCCGATATCCCATTTGCATTGCTATATCAGCTCGACGAGCTGGGTTCGGCGCAACTGTTGGGCACTGCTGGCATCGCACCAGGCACGCTCGCTAGTCCCGATCGGCTCGATCTGACAGCGGCGTGGGATCTGGATCGAGTGCGACAATCGGGTGAGGCCGCACATCTGACCGATTTAGCCACCCGCTTTGACACGCTGCCTGAGAGTATCTGGAATTTACCGCCACAATCGGCATATGTCGTACCGCTGGAGCGATCGGGACAACAGCAGCTTGCGGGCTTGTTAATTTTGGCAGTTAGTCCCTGTCGGGCGTTTGAGGAAGAGTATCGCGGCTTTTTTGAAGTAATTGGCTCTCAGGTGGAAATCGCGATCGCCAATGCGCGCGCCCACCAGGAAGAACGGCAGCGGACGGAAGCATTAGCAGCACTCGATCGGATCGTATCGAGTCTGCGCGATGGCTTTGCCACCTTCGATCGACAGTGGCGGTACACCTACATCAACGATCGGTTATTAGAATTTCTCAAGCTACCCCGCTTAAAGGTCATCGGCAGACAAGCTTGGGATGTATTTCCGCATCAAGTGGGGATCGAATTTTACGATCTGCTCCAGCGCGCCATGACCGAGCAGATCGAGGTGCAGTTTGAGTTTTACTACGCGGTGGCAGACATGTGGGTCGAACATCGGCTCTACCCCACCACCGATGGGCTGGCAATCCTGATGGCCGATATCAGCGAGCGCAAACGGGCAGAACTACTGCTATTCGAGCAAAAGCGACTGCTGGAGCTGGTCGCGACTGGCGAGCCGCTGGCTAACTGTCTGGCTGCCGTCTGCGCCTCAGTTTCCAATCTGAGTTTGGGCGTTCGCGCTTGTATTCTCCCCGCTGATGCCCAGCGGCACAAGTTTCCTCGATCGATTTCGCCAGAGTTGCCACCCGCCTTCGCCCTCGGCGTAGCAAACATGCCGCTCGACGATCTAACCATCGGCGTTTGCGCTCCAGCAGTGTATGCCGGTCGGTCAGTCACCTGTGTGGATATTGTCAATGACGATCTGCAGTTGCCATCCTGGCGCGATTTATGTGCGGCTAATGGCATTCTGGCCTGCCATTGTGCCCCGATTCTGGGTGTGGACGAGCTACCATTGGGATCGTTGATGCTCTGCTTCGATCGATCGCGCGTGCCGACCGAGTGGGAGTACCAATTGGCCGAGTTTGGTACCAATATCGCCAGCATCGTCTTCGAGCGCGAGCGGACTAGTCTGGCGTTACAATCCTCTGAAGCCAAATACCGGACATTATTCGAGTCGATGGATGAAGGCTTATG
>NZ_JANPGM010000266.1:0-7347 GCF_031423935.1 Chamaesiphon sp. VAR_69_metabat_338 | reverse complement strand
GGCTTGATAGATCGGCTCGTAATAACCCGTAAATTGAACGGTACCTTTATTATCTTTGCCGATCGATTGATAGAAGGTAAATTCTTTTTTAACTGCGGCTTGGAGTTCGGCAGCAGAACGACTGGTATTGACTAACTGCCGAAATCTGACCAACGAGCGACGCACGCGATTGCGATCGATCCCCTGAACGGCATAATTTTGATACGCTTTGGTGGCAGCAGGGGTCTCAATATAACGGAGGCTGTGATCGATCGATTCGAGCATCGCCAGTTTGTCGCCAGATTTACCCCACAATTGATCGTCGAAACCGAGGGCAGAAGTAGTTTCCTCATAATTATTAGTAGTGGAACTACCCCGATCGGCTTGGATATTGGCTGGGGGCGCAGCAGTCACCCGTAATGGTGTTTGCTGGTTGAATCCTAGCGCAATACCTAGATTCAAAGAGAGTAAAGCCAGTGTTTTAATCATGAAGTAATTATTCAAATGATGCTAGGACATTGCATTCGGTGACGAGCGGAAGGGAAATCATGTTTCCATTACCAATCGTCTCTCCGATTGCGATATTGCCGATTTTGCAATTATTCAGGGATTTCAAAATCCCTCTTTTAGGCATTGTCTAAAGCCTAAAGCCTGAAGCCTGAAGCCTAAAACCTAACCCTAGTCTAATAATCGCGATCGATACTCGATGCAAAGACAGGTTCGACGCGAATCGCATCGACACAGCTCGGACGAATCACCATGTACTCGCCTTGACTATTTTTCAAAGGTACGGTAATAAAATCACTAGAACTGGATTTTGGCATCAGCTCACTACTATACCATTTTTGAAAATCTTGGACGGTGGGAAAACGAATTTCCTCGCGATGACCGCCTGATAAGAGCAGATACACTGCATACTCGGTTGCTACCTTTGCCATACTCGATCGTGTTTGGGTTGAGACTGATTAGTTATGAGTATGCCCAAATTTCGATCGAGAATTGAAAAGTTGGGAGTTGGGAGTTGCGGCTCGCGCTCGTCGGGTTCCCCGACGGTATAGCGAGACAAGACAGGGAGTTGGGAGTTGGGAGCCACTATAAAAATCCCCTCCTAGGAGGGGTGCCCACAGGGCGGGGTGGGTAACAAACTGCGATCTCACTCACGATCGATCTCCGAATGCTTGCTACAGCTTCAGCTTTGCCACGACGATAAAATAGCAGGAAATTTTTAGTGGGGAAATGGTTGGTGAGTAGCACAGACCTGACCCACCCCGCCCGTTGGGCACCTCTCTTCGGAGGGGATTTCTTTATATGCTGAGTTCGTCTAACTTGGCGCGGATGGCTTGAATATCTTGCCACATCAACCACTTCGGCTTGCCGACATCCGGGGCGGGATTGCGGAGCAAGTAAGCAGGGTGGAAAATCGGCATACACCATCTGCCTTCCCATTCGATCCAAGTACCGCGAATTTTGGTAATGCCGTCTTTTTTGCCGGTAATTGCTTTGACCGCCGTTGCTCCAGTCAGGAGAATGATTTTGGGATCTACCAGTCGGATTTGTTCTAGTAAATATGGCTTGCAAGCTGCCACTTCCGCAGGCAGCGGCACGCGATTTTCGGGTGGACGACAGCGGACGACGTTGCAGATATAGACATCACGATCGATCGACAGTTTTACCGCCGCCAGAATTTTTTCGAGCAATTGACCCGATCGACCGACAAATGGTAAACCTTGTTCGTCCTCATTTTGCCCTGGCCCTTCCCCAACGATTAAGATCGGTGCTGTTTCGCTCCCTCTGCCCACGACGGCATTAATCCGCGTATTGCCCAATTCGCAGCGGTGGCAGACTTGGCAATGGCTGGCGAGTTGGGTGAGATCGCTATACGTACCAGCGGGAATCGGCACACTGCTACTCGTGGGAATCGACTCAAAGCTATATGCTGGCAAAGATTCTACGGGCGCACTAGTTTCGAGTTGACCGAACAGATTTAATTGAGCTTCTGAGGACATGGGAATGTAGTTGAGAATTGATAATTAATAATTGATAATTAGTGCGCCTTGCAGTTGACTCCTATCTGGGGAAAATCTTTATTTATCTCCCCGTCGCCCCGTCTGCCCGTCCACCCATCTGCTTGCGTTCCAACAGATCCCAAGCCAACTTTGCTGCCCCCACCATGCCAGCTTGATTGCCTAGTTGGGCCTCGATTAACTTAAATTCAGGACGGGAAGTAGACATGACGCGGCGATCGATTTCTTGTTGGGCAGCGGGCAAAAAATACTTGGCACTGGCACTAATTCCGCCGCCAATAATTGCGACTTCTGGCGTCAACATATAGATGACACTCGTCAAGCCAATGCCGAGATTGCGACCGTATTTATCCCAAAATTCTAACGCATCTCGATCGCCTGCTGCGGCTAATATTCCCAGTTCTTTTGGCTCTTTGCCAGTTATGCGGCGAATTGCTTGCCCAGAGAGAAACTGCTCTAGCGATCCACTATTGCCACTTTTGCAAGCATGTCCGGCGGGATCGAAGGTAATCAAGCCCAGTTCCCCAGCACTGCCCTCTCGTCCGATAAATAATGTGTCATTGAGAAATACCGCACCGCCAACGCCAGTACCCAACGTTAGTAATACCAAATCGCGGTAATTTCGCCCAGCACCCAGCCACTTTTCTCCCAATCCCGCACAATTGGCATCATTGCCGACTACAACTGGCACGCCCGTGCGCGACTGAATCAGCGTCGCTACCGGAATCTCGATCCACCCCTCCAGATTGATTGCAATCTGCGCTACCCGTCCAGCGGCATCCGCTGGCCCTGGCGTCCCGATCCCGATCGCGCTAAGATCGGCCATCCCCGGAGCTAATTTCTCGATCGCGTATAGCATCATCTCGATCGTCTCATCGGGATAGGCTGGCTGTGGCGTCGGGACTGTCAATGACTGAAGACAAGTCCCATCTTCAGTAAATCGTCCTAGTTTAATCGCCGTACCACCTAAGTCGATCCCGATTACTTCTGTCATGAAATTAGAGGTTAGAGGTCACAACGCGATGAACGCTGATGTTTCTCTAGCATTCTATCCCGATCGGTAGTGCGGAAATCAGTCAGAACAGCACAACGACGATTTTCTCTCATGAGAGTACTATACATACCACTGGAAATCTGTCGATTCTCTAAAAAGGAGACGCTACGCGATCGATATAATCCTTCACTGCTTCGGGTAAAGCGATCGTAAGGTAGGTCATGGGTTCAAAGGTTGAATCGGATTGTTTGAATTATAACTTATGACTTAGTTGCTGGGTGGATATCCATCTCCGTCTAGGTTGCAGGGAATTATGTTTCGATCGATTAGCGATCGATCTCAGCTATTGAGATTACCGACTGTAGGCTATGCCAACGAGTGTATGAATAGCGATCTCAGTAACCATCTGAAATCATTGCTCTATCAAGATTCGATCGTGTGCAGTGCCCACCTAGTACTTCCAAATTATGGTCGAGTAGAATAAGGAAGGCTTTCGGAAATAATATAGTTCAAGGAAGGCTTTCGGAAATAATATAGTTCAGCGAACAGAGGCGATACGATGCCGGAGATGACAGGGGTGGTGAATTTTTACAGCATCTGTGACGAGTTTGGGGAATTCTCAAACTTCGCATCTTACCCGTTCGCACTCGATGGAGAGCAGTGGCAGACTTCTGAACATTACTTTCAAGCGCAGAAGTTTGAGGACAAAGCATATAAGACCAAGATTCGTAAATCTAACTCGCCGATGCTTGCCGCTCAGATGGGACGCGACCGCAAGCAAAAACTTCGCAGGGATTGGGAGTCTGTCAAGGTCTCAGTAATGCGGGCGGCAGTGCTGGCAAAGTTTACCCAGCACGAGGATCTGAGAGTGTTACTGCTTTCTACTGGAGACTCTAAATTGGTCGAACATACCGAAAACGACGACTATTGGGGCGACGGAGGTGACGGCAGTGGCAAGAACATGCTCGGTCGCATCCTCATGCAAGTGCGGGAGTTGCTGCGTTCATCTCAAGACACTGCCCCCGATCGAGGTTAGCTAGTTGTAGTGGTCTTGTTTTTTTTGGACGACCCTATCTCTTTTATCAGAGATAAAGAGTTACTCAAAAGGGTTGAGGAGGGTGACTCCAGTAGCCACAAAATCCTTTACATTTCGGGTAACTAGAGTTAAGTCGTAGACTAGTGCTGTAGCAGCAATCTGTTTGTCTAGTGCATTCTCAGGATGCGGCACACGTAATCGACCCCAAATCTGTGCTTCTTCTCGACCAAAATCGAGGATATTTTCAGCGTAAGAATCGAGAATAGTTTGTAACCAGTTTTCTAGAGACTTAGCCTGGGCAAAATCTCCTCGGTGTTGAATAATATCCACCCCGCGCCGCAGTTCACCGATCGTAATCACGCTGAGGTAAGAAATTGCTTCCTGTTCAGTAAGCCGATCGAAAAAACGGATGATGCCAGGGTTAGCTCGATCTCGTTTGCGGAGTTCGCTGATGATATTAGTATCGAGTAGGTACATCAGTCGAGGGGATTTGTGGTCGAAATATCTTGAACTCGCGCAAAATCGTCATCGGTGCCAACATCAGGAATCTGTCTCAGAGCCTCAAAAAATGATTTTTTCTGGGGGCGTAGCAACGCTTGTGCTAGGATTCGCCGATGCTCTGCTTCGGCACTGATGCCGTGCTGACTGGCTTGCACTTTTAGAGCGTTTGCGATCGCCTCGTCAACATTACGCACAATTAAATTAGCCATAGTAGTTCGCGTAGCGTGCCGGAGGCAATCGCACAAGTGAAGGGGTTGACTCGATCGAATGATATCATTGATATCAAAATATTTCAATATCTTGCTGATGTTTTCGGAATGATGTCTTAATCTCTATGCTTTATCGGCTTTTGTTGAATTATTATCCAATAAAACAACTACACTATTGAATTTACTTCACCGTTAAATCGATTGATAATATAGATGATGTTTATTATGTCACTTGCTTATGCAACCGCCGCACGCTGCCAAGCTAGCTCACCAGATCGAGATTCACGGAGATGCGATCGTCGATGACTATTTCTGGCTGCGCGATCGAGATAATCCGCAGGTGATGGAGTATCTCAAAGCCGAGAACGATTACACAGAGCAAGTATTACAGCCACACGCCGAACTGCGGGAGAGCTTATTCCAAGAGCTAAAAGCGCAAGTCAAGGAAGACGATCTCAGCGTACCTGTCAAAAAAGATGACTATTACTATTACTCTAGAGTGGCGGCGGGTAAACAATACGCCATTCATTGCCGCAAAAGAGGCGATCTCAATAGTCCTGAAGAAATCATCTTGGATGAAAATCAACTGGCTGAAGGTAAGCCTTATTTTCAGCTCGGCACATTTAGCATCAGTCCCAACCATCAACTCCTAGCATATGCCGAAGATATCGATGGCTCGGAGACATATACGCTGCGGATTAAAAATCTGGCAACGGGTGAGCTATTGCCAGAATCGATCGCCAATACCTATTACTCGCTAGAGTGGGTGAACGATAACCAGACTTTCTATTACACCGTTTTGGATGATAACTTGCGCCCTTATCGGCTGTATCGACATACAATCGGGCAGCCGATAGAGGGAGATGAGCTAATCTATGAAGAACAGGATTCGCAGTTTTTTGTCGGTTGTGACAAGTCCCGCGACGATCGATATATCTTCCTGACAACTGGCGGTAAGATTACCAGCGAACAATATTTTATCTCAGCCGACGAGCCGCACGGTACGTTTTCGATCGTCACACCCCGCCAGAAAGGGCATGAATACAGCGTCAGCCATCACGAAGGCTTTTTTTACATTCTCACCAATGACAACGCCCAGAACTTCCGCATCATGCGAACGCTGGTATCGCAACCACAGCAACAGTATTGGGTAGAATATATTGCCCACGATCCCGATCGATTAATTGAAGGAATTGATGAGTTTAAAGATTACTTGATTATTAGCGAACGCTATCAAGGCTTAGGACAATTACGTGCCATCGAACTTCAGAGTCAAGCATCACATTATTTAGAGTTCGACGATCCCACTTATCTGGTGTTTGGTGCGGCTAATTGGGAATACGATACCCAGAAATTCCGCTTTGGCTATACTTCTCTAGTCTCACCGATGACGGTATTTGAGTACGATCTGCGTTCGCTAGGCGTCGGCTCTGCCGAATCGCGATCGAAGACAATTCTCAAGCAAAATGAGATTCCAGGGGGTTACGATCCGAACCAGTACCATTCAGAGCGAATTTTTGCCCGCTCTCACGATGGGGTGGAAGTGCCGATCTCGATCGTCTATCGCCGAGATTTTAAGCGCGATGGTACGCAGCCGCTCTATCTGTATGGCTACGGCTCCTATGGGGCGAGTATCGATCCAGGATTTTCCACCAATCGACTCAGTTTACTCGATCGCGGCTTTGTCTATGCGATCGCCCATATTCGCGGTGGTTCGGAGTTGGGGCGATACTGGTATGAGTCGGGTAAGTTCTTGCGGAAAAAGAACACCTTTTTGGATTTTGTGGCTTGTGCCGAACATCTGATTGCCGAAAAGTATACCAGCGCGGGCAATATTGCGATCGCGGGTGGTAGCGCGGGTGGGTTGCTCGTCGGCGCGACGATTAATCTCAAACCCGAACTATTCAAGGCGGCGATCGCTCAAGTACCATTTGTAGATGTGCTGAATACGATGCTGGATGCCGATTTGCCCCTGACGCAGTTGGAGTATGACGAGTGGGGCAATCCCGCCGATGAGGAGTTTTATCGCTATATCCGTTCCTATTCGCCTTACGATAATGTCGAGGCGAAAGCTTACCCGCACCTATTGATTACAGCAGGATTGAACGATCCGCGTGTGACTTATTGGGAACCTGCCAAATGGACGGCAAAATTGCGATCGCTCAAAACCGACAATAATTTACTCTTGCTCAAAACCAATCTAGATTCTGGGCATGGCGGCGCGTCGGGACGCTATGAATATCTCAAAGATATCGCGTTGGAATATACTTTTTTGCTGACTGTTTTCGAGAAAGTGAGTAATGTTTAAAGGAGAGCTTACCTGATATCAAAATCGCTCGACAAACTCAGTAGATCCACCTCTAATAACCTCCGATCGAGATCGGGATCTCCATGATGAGTTTGCTCGATCGACAAGTTATGTACTCAAGAAGAATGCTGAACTTTATTATCGTTTATTACTATGGTTTTGGTACCTGCTTCTTTGCCATTAATTACTTCAACTATCTTACTCGAATCTTCATCGAACAAGTAGGGGCAAGCTGCTTTTAAATTATCTAAAAACTGTTCTGGAGCGATCGTTTCAAAGTGATTGGCAAATACTTT
>NZ_JANPGM010000265.1:0-2489 GCF_031423935.1 Chamaesiphon sp. VAR_69_metabat_338 | reverse complement strand
CACGGTGCTTACAAATTCACCCGCAAACCTACTGGTGAAATCCTTGCCATCAGCCGGATCGAAGAAATTCACAACCGTCTGCCCAACACTCACCTCGTCATGCACGGTTCGTCTTCGGTACCCGAAGATCTGCTCGCACTGATTAACAAGTACGGTGGTAAAATCCCCGAAACTTATGGCGTACCTTTAGAAGAAATTCAAAAAGGCATCAAATGCGGCGTTCGGAAAGTCAACATCGACACCGACAACCGTCTCGCCATCACCGCAGCAGTCCGCGAAGCTCTCTTCAGCAAGCCTGAAGAATTCGATCCTCGCCACTTCATGAAGCCTTCGATTAAGTACATGCAAAAAGTATGTGCGGAACGTTACAACGCCTTCTGGTGTGCGGGTCAAGGTAGCAAAATCAAAACTGCATCCCTCGAAGAGTTTGCAGCTAAGTACGCTAAAGGTGTATACCCATCGCCTAAAGTCACTGTCAGCGTCTAAGTCTAATTAGTTAAATTAGGTTAGTAATAGAAACCCGACTTCTGTACAGAAGTCGGGTTTCTTGTGTCGCACGAATTAGAATAGCGTTTGTTAATCGATCGAATCGAGATAAATTTCCCAGTTGAGGCACTAATCGAGATGGCTTTGGCTGGAATTTGGATAGTGAAGCGATCGCCTCTGGTAGGTCAAAAACAAACGGGTGAGTAGACTGTAGAATAGTATTAAGACAGTTTCAACCATCTGAATATTTATGAATGCTTATAAAATTCGATCGATTGTGATGGCAGATGGCACGATCGTTCTTAAAGGAATACCATTTAGTGTTGGTAAAGCTGTAGAAATCATCGTGCTGGAGGATGTAGTTTCTCAGGAAACAGATCGCGGATCGGTAAACTTGCCGCTGGATGAACGCTGGAAATCGTTACAAGGTTCTGTCACCCGTTATGACGATCCCTTCGAGCCAGCTATTCCGCTATCGGACTGGGATGTGCTGCAATGATTTTGCTAGACACTCACATTTTTATTTGGTGGATCGATGATAGCCCTAGATTATCTCAACGCCATCGACAAACGATTGAGGAACGTCAAGAGTATCTACTCTTGTTGGGAAGTAGCCAAGCTGGTAGAGTACGGTAAATTAGAATTGAAATTCCCGATTGAAGATTGGCTGGAGATAGCTTTATCTCACCCGAAGCTACAATCGATCGATCTAACTATCCCAATCATTATTAAATCGACACAATTATCGGGTTTTCACAAAGACCCAGCCGACCAAATTATCGTCGCAACTTCGATGATTTTAGGAATTCCTTTATTAACAGCAGACGAGAAAATTATTGCCTATCCTGATGTCATAACGCTTGATTAGTTTGATACGATCGCTTTTTTAGCTTGATATCATTATTGCCCTATCGAGCCTAGATCGAATCGAGATAAATTTTCCAGTTTAGGCAGGAACCCTCGATGGCTCTGGCTGAATATTTGGATAGTAAGGCGATCCGATTTATAGATTGCAAACCAAGTCGGGGGTGTGAGTAAGACTCGATCGATTCTGCTGAATTTGCTCGATCGTGATTCAATTGGTAGCTATAGTGATATTATACGGAAAGTTTCTGCCTATTTCCTGAAAAATTGGGCGATCTCTGCCAGAAACATCAGCATAAAGATCGAGATAACGTGGGGTGAAACCGCCAGCACGCAACTTCAATTTTACGGAAAAGTTCGATCGAGAAGTCGCTGTGTCACCCTCACATTCATCGGTTTGTGGTTGCGACCTTAATTTTAGTGGCCGATAATCGATCGATCTCGATCGCCAAAATATCATTACTCGTTGGCAGCTTTCGTCTGTTGAATCATCGCTTGGATTGTTGCAGTTTCGCCAATTTCATAAAGCACGATGGTACTATTCTCAATGGTAAAGATTTGCTTAACTGTCATATCTGCGAGCAAATTGCCTTGCAAATCTCTGACGATTTGATGAACGGTAACGACATTGCGATCGTTTTCATCCGTCTCGAATTTTAAGGTTTCAAGCTGTACTTGAATAACCTTGTATTGATTCGTCCAGTATTCGCGCACCGCGTCGCGTCCGTAAACGAAACCGCCGTCTACCCCGTTCGCCCATTTTACATCTGGGTGCATCGCCGCGACAATCGTTTCCAGCTCGCGATTGTTGAAGGCATCGTATAAATTTTGCAGAAGCTGTTGGTTTGAACTCATAGTTAATACTCCAGGTAATTTTTGGTGCAACCAGTAATGCCAGTTGATTTGGTAGTTCGGGAATTCTGAAGATCGATGTAAGCCGTCTTTTGAGGTAGAAGAGGCTATCTGGAAGGGATGTATGAGTGCTGTCATAGATGTGAGTTGAGAGTCTATATCCCTACGCACCGATCTGTCTGGGTTTGGCCGCCCAAATACAGGAATCGACACAGAACTTGAAGCTCGATGCTGAAGTCGGACTTGGGTGCCGCCTGCGACTGGAAATAATGTCCAGATCACTCGTG
>NZ_JANPGM010000264.1:0-8981 GCF_031423935.1 Chamaesiphon sp. VAR_69_metabat_338 | reverse complement strand
CCCAACTCCCAACTCCCAACTCCATGACTCACTCCAACGAAGATGCCACCCGCGTGCGGGTACTCAGCGAAGCCCTCCCTTACATCCAAAAATTCACCGGACGCACTGTGGTGGTCAAATATGGGGGTGCAGCGATGAAAGATAGTGCCCTCAAGGATCGAGTGATTCGCGATCTGGTGTTTATGTCCTGTGTGGGGATTCGGCCAGTATTGGTGCATGGCGGGGGGCCAGAGATTAATAGCTGGCTGGAGAAGCTGGGAATCGAACCGCAATTCAAAGATGGTTTGCGCGTCACCGATGCGGCGACGATGGATGTCGTCGAGATGGTGTTAGTCGGACGCGTGAATAAAGAAATTGTCTCGCTAATCGATCGATCTGGTGGTAATGGCGTCGGCTTATGCGGCAAGGATGGTAATCTGATCGTGGCACGTCCGGACGGTCGGGAAGGGATTGGCTTTGTGGGTGAGGTGAGTAGTGTCAATGTCGATATTCTCAATACTCTGGTCAAGAGTGGCTATATTCCGGTCGTATCTAGCGTTGCTGCGGACGAAACCGGACAGGCTTACAATATCAATGCCGATACGGTGGCCGGTGAAATTGCGGCTGCGCTGGGTGCTGAGAAACTGATCTTGATGACTGATACTCCTGGCTTGATGCGGGACTTTAAAGATCCAGGTACTCTAATTCGCCAGTTGGATATTCAAGGCGCGCGCGCGCTAATTGCCGATGGTACCGTTAGCGGTGGGATGATTCCCAAGCTGACTTGTTGCGTGCGCTCTCTGGCTCAAGGAGTCAAAGCGGCGCATATTATCGACGGTCGTTTGCCCCACTCCCTCTTACTGGAAATTTTCACCGATAATGGTACTGGGTCGATGATTGTTTCATCTGGGGTGAGATAACATCACAATGATTACTTGCCACTTACGCTACACGATCGATCTCGATATTTATAAATAAATCCCAAATCCCAAATCGAAATGACTTTCGATACTGACTATCAATCCGGACAAATGGCCTTCGAGCGGGGTCAATACCGCCCAGCTGTCGGTTCTTTCCTCGCTGCTATCGCTCAAGTTCAACCGAATACCCAGCTTGGTGGCGAGGTGCAAGTCTGGCTGGTAACAGCTTTTGAAGCTGCCGGACAACTGAGTGAAGCCAAAGCTCTGTGCCAAAAACTGGCCAATCATCCCAATCTCGATACGCGCCAAGCCAGTAAACGGTTGCTGTACATCATGCAAGCTCCAGAACTGACGCGGCGGGATGAGTGGCTGACAAAAATTCCCGATTTAACTCATCTCGAAGATGGCGATGGTAAAGGTGCTGTCAATAGTACACCAATGCCACTGTCTCCACCCAAGCCGCGATCGCTAGAGGAACGTTACGCGCCAGTAGATCTGAGTCAGGTCGATACTCAAGATAATAACTTTATCGCGATCGCGCTGCTGTTGACGCTATTGACACTCGGTGGTTTATGGTTGCTGGCACAGGGGTAAAGAGATCTCGAATCGCTGCATCGATCGAAAAACCACCGCATCGCTGCGGTGGTCGTTCGTTTGAATCGAATGTCTGGATAAATTTAAACTAGACAGCTCTATTTATGCTTATTGCCCAGAATTTCTGATTTGAAGCTATCGATTTCATCGGTTAACTCTTTTCTAGTCGAGGCTTGAAGGAGATAACGGTATACGAACCAGCTAGTATAACCGATACCTACTAATTCAAAAGTAGGTGCCAGCAAGGGAATTTCATTGATCGCATAGAGGATGGCCAGAGTTAGCTTGACGCCAACAATGACGCCCAAAATTAAGCCCAGGCTAGTAACAACGCGTTTGTTATTGGTATAAATTTGAGTGGCATATGCCGGTAATTCGCCCAGAATATCGAGAGCTTGTCTGACACCATCTGGTAGATTGGCTCCAGATATTTCTGGCGAAACCTTGGAAATCGAACCAGATCCGGTATTCAAGCCCAGCGGATTGGCGGGAATGTCAACAGTTGTGGTTTCTACTGATTGGGTGGATTCTATTGTATCGCTCATATGTTATTTACTCCTTATTTCAAAGTTGACAGGACGCTAGTCAGACAATTGCCGATCTGAGCTGAAAATCGCATTCAGCTCAAATACATTTGCCAATCTTATCAGCTACGGCTATCGATCGTAGTGCAAAACTAATTTGAGGATAAAATAATTAACTCTCAATTTGTCTGCTAGTGTTGCTGCCGATACTATCTGCATCGATTGCAAACGGATACCTTCCACAATAGCTAATTATAAACTACTGCCACTCGATCTTCGATCGACCGATCGACCGAATCTAGCTCCAAAGCCGTTAATTTGTGAATTTGCATTACTGGATCGGGCATTGTTAGCTAGAGATAAAGCGGAAACAGGGAGCGGGGAAAGGCAATCTAAATCGATCTATTCGATCGTTTCCCAACTCGGCATTTGCTGAAATCGGAAAATATTCTATAGAAATATTCCCGATTTGTAGAGAAATATTGTTAATTTCTAAATAGATCCGATCCCCATTCGCTCCGTCCTCAATTGCTAGTGAGCGGCTGCGGTTGCTAGCTGCTTAGTTGCCAAATTGCTAAAATCTTGACTCCAGAGTAGTTCGCAGGAGTTATTCGGACTTTCGACTAGCTTCACTTTGTGAAGCTGCGCACCGAGATCGCGAATCGGTTGTTCGATCTGATAGCCGATATAGACAGCAATGTTTTCAGCCGTAGGTACGACATTGGCAAAGTGAGGGATATCCTTATTGAGGAAGGTGTGATCTAGCGGCTCCACCGCGTGTTTGTCCACTAGTTCTTGTAATTTGACCAAATCGACGATCATCCCCGTGCGCGCGTCGATTTCACCCGTAACGGTGACTTCCAGATGATAGTTGTGGCCGTGGCCGTTGACTCGCGCGCATTTGCCGTAGATTTCACTATTTTGGGCGAGGGTGAGACTCTCGATCGCCAACCGATGCGCCGCGCTAAAATGAGTACCGATCGTCAGTGTTGCTTCCATGTCTTTACCTGTATATTCTGCGAAGAGTTCGGGTTGCTCGAATAGTTGAATCTTTACCAGCGGCAAATGCGGTGCTAATTTGTGCCAAATTACTCTGGCAATGTTTTCTGTAGTGGGGAGAGTCTGCTGGAATTCCGGCCACACATCATTGAGAAAGCTGTAGTCTAGTTGTCCGGTGACTTCTTTTTTGATGACATGCTTGACATCAGAGAGGTTGAGCACCATCCCATAGTCATCGATATCACCATAGAGAGATATATACAAGATATAGTTGTGTCCGTGCCCGTAAGGCTGCGCGCACAAGCCAAATTGGTTTTGGTTTTCGGCTGCGCTCAATTCTGGCAACCAATAACGATGGCTTGCCGAAAACTGGGCGCGACGGTTAATAATACATTTCATGAAACTTTACATAACGCGGTCTTTACTAGGATACTGCTTTTGGCCGGATGGTAGTACTTAGATCTTTGGAGTGGCGGGGAGCGGGGAGCGGGGGAATAAGCGGTGTACCCTAACTTATGCTGCCTAATATATAGGTAGATCGAGATTGACGATCGATGCTAGACCGGATCGAGGGGCTGGCAGAAGCGGTTGATGCCCTGCTCGTGGGCATATAATAGTACGGGTAAAATCAATAATTTCGGACAGATTTTAGATTGAATGAAATGTTGAAATAACGGCATAAAATTGCCTTCGACCATATCATTCCGAAACTCCGATCGACAGATCGCCACGCGACATTTTTTGGCTAACCCATCTAACCATTCACTATTATTGATATCTGGCTGTTGACCGACGCGGATCGCTAGTGCCATCGCGGCATCTTCGAGGTCGCCTTCACAGTCAGCAATCGTCTCCAAGCTCGCCATTGCCTCGGGCAACTCGGCAAATTGGACTTGTAACTCTGTCACGATTTGGAGATCGATCGTACTCATTTATTCGGCGGATTAGACTTGTAATTTGGCAAATGATTTGCAGATCGATCGAGTCGATCGATCTTGCAATTTAAGTTATTAATCAGGCAACTTTCACACCTTTCCAAAAAGCTACATAACCAGCAATATTTTTGGCGGCATCTTTGGGTGTGGGATAGTACCAAGCTGCATCTTGATTGGTTTGACCATCTACTTCAATACTGTAGTAGTTACAAGTTCCTTTCCAGGGACAAGTCGTGTGGGTATTGCTATCGATCAAATATTGTTTGTTGATGCTCTCTGGTGGAAAATATTGATTGTTCTCGACAACTACCGTTGCATCGCTTTGCGCCAATGTCACACCGTTCCAAGTTGCTGTGGTCATAATTCTACCAATTGAGTGATGATTTGTAGCGTGTAACCTCATCTCACTATAGCATTCCAGTCTCATTAAGAACGGAGGGCGGGGGGCGGGGAGTTGGGTAAGTTTTAAGCACTAGTACGATTGGGTGCGGCGTTGGCTGAAGATCGAGCGGCGATCTCTCGACCGATGGTATCGGCTAAGAGATCGGCACTATTAATCACACCGAGCGAACTCATATTCGATGCCATCGTTTTCAATCGGAGGGGGTTTTGGAGGAGGTTGAGTACTTCGGCTTCCAGGAATGGGGCGGTGAGATTTTCTTGGCGAAATAGGAGCGCGCCATCGGCTGCTGCCAGGACGTTGGCATTGTAATATTGGTGATCTTCGGCGGCGTAGGGGTAGGGAATCAAAATCGATGGCGTGCGGGTAATCATCAACTCATTGAGCGTCGCTGCCCCGGCGCGACTGATTGCCAAGTCAGCACGTTGAAAGAGTCCTGCCATATTTTCATAAAACGGCAACACGATATAGCGCGGATTTTCGCTCTTCTGCGTCGGAGCATTCGCGCCGCCGACGATATGCACGATCGTCGCACCCGCCGCCAGCCAAGCGTTGACGCATTCGCCGATCGTCTGATTGAGGGCGACCGCGCCTTGCGATCCACCTACAACCACAATTAGGGGGCTATCTGTCGGAATTGGTAAATCGAGGGGTTGTGGGGTGAGAAACTGCTCGCGACAAGGCGTACCTAAATAAATAGTCTGGGCGCGGGTCAAATATTTACTCGTAGCGACAAAACCGACCGCAACTTTCGTACAAAATGGACTCAGCCAGCGGGTGACTTTGCCAGGAATCGCGTTTGATTCGTGAAGAAAGACCGGCAAACCGAGGGAATAGCCCGCTAAAATAGCAGGTGCAGAAATATAACCACCAGTGCTAAAAACCGCATCAAACCCGCCCTGTTTGAGGAGCTTGCGCACCTGAAAAATCCCTTTGACTAACCCAGTCATAGTTTTAAGGGTACCCAATCCTAACTTCCCTTGAAAACCACCGACCCGAATCAAATGCAGGGGGTATTCTTTAGGTACTAATTTGGATTCGAGTCGATCGGGTACGCCCAACCATTCAATCTCATACCCTGAAAGCTTTTGAGCGACGGCGATCGCTGGAAAGACATGCCCCCCCGTCCCACTGGCGGCGATCAGGAGCTTAATGGCTGGATTAGACACTAGTATTTTGGTTCCTCTACCTGCGACACAGGTATTCTAGCCGTTTGTGTAGCATCTCCGCTAGCGGCTCGCACTCTGGAGGTTCCCTCCAGGTTAAGCGAGACAAGAAGCGGCTCGCACTCTGGAGGTGTATCCTTCCAGGTTGAGTGAGACAAGACAGGAGAATCGTCGTTTCTGTTATTCTACTTATATGTAATATCGATCGCTTGACGACTAGCACTTTGTTACCTGGGTAAGATGAGATGCTGGGCACACTCGCTACTCTTGACTCTACCCCGATCTTCGTTCAACTCATCTACCGCTTGTTAGCATCTACTATGTCAACTAAATCTTGGTATCGACTGGCAATTATGGCACTGGCATTTAGTTGCCAACAAGCTTTAGCGATGCTCCCCGCACGCGCCCAGCAATCGACACCGGCACCACCAGCACTCAAAACGCTGCTGAGCAATATCGACGCCGCCGCCAACGATCGCAAATTGCCCGAACTCGCTCGTTACTATAGTCCCAATTTCACGACCAGCGATGGTTTGAGCAAAACAGCATGGCAACAAGCACTCGGTCAATTTTGGCAAAGTTATAGCAATCTCAAATACACTACCACCCTCCAAAATTGGCAGGGCACGGGTAGTAGTTATACCGCCGATACCGTCACCAAAATTGCTGGTACCCAACAGCTCAATGGCAGAACCCTCAACCTCCAAGCCACGATTCAATCGCGCCAAAAAATTGTCGGCGGTCAAATCGTCCAACAACAAATCCTCCAAGAACGCACCCAAGTATCGAGCGGTACCAAGCCACCAACGATCGAACTCAATCTCCCAGATAAACTCCAAACTAATGCTGAGTATAATCTCGATGCGATCGTCTCCGAGCCATTGGGTGAAGATGTACTGATGGGTACCGTCCTCGAACAACCAGTTTCCGATCGCGTCTATGGCAAACCCGCTAATTACAAGCTCGAATTGCTGACTGCTGGCGGCTTATTTAAAGTTGCCCGCGCTCCTGGTAAATCTGGCGATTACTGGTTCTCGACAATCTTCATCCGTCCCGCTGGGATGACGACACTCACGCAACGCGTACATGTCGTTAAAGGTCAATAGTCTATCCATTTGACTGCGATACACCAATGGACAGGGATTAGATGAAGAGATTCTAGTTCCATCAATCAGTGAGGTAAAGCGGAGTAATTCACTTTACCTTTTTCTTGTTCGATCCAAAGAATCTATCAAACGCAATCATTAGATAAATTAAGTATACATACTGTACTATACGTTAATCACTTGATTTTCTATTTACCTGTAAGTAAATGTTGTGATGCATAACTCATTAAATGCTCTAGGTGTGGATATATTTTTTCTGCCAACGTATAAAGTGAGTTACACTTTACTAGTACATCGATAAAAGATTTAAAAGTATTTCTGCCTTCTTCCGTTAAATTGTCTATTTCTAATTCTTTAGAAAGGATAATAGTCTTTGTTAAAATCTCTTCAGTTGCTCTCTTTAGTTCGATAGCTCCAAACACATTGCATTTCTTAATTGATTCTTTTAGTTTGTCTATTTTATTAATTAGTATTCCTTTGATTGAATCTTCTAAGTCTGAATTAATAATTTGTGATTTAACATCTTCAATCAACAATAATATTTTATCTATTTCTTCTTCAGAGGATTCTCTTAGACCTTTCCCCCTTGAAATCAGCAGATCTCCACAAGAAGCCAGTACATCCAGGCTGGCCGAATTGATATTAGATTTTACTTGCTGCCATTGACTATTGATAGGTAAAGAGAAAAGGACTAACAAGACATGATCTATAGCTCTTAAATATTTATCTGTAGTAACCCCAGTTTGTGCTAATTCATTCAGATCTCCTTCAACATACTTAAACAATCTAAGTAGTTCTAAATACTTGTTTTCTATCGTTCTGTCAATATTGGGATCGAATAGTAATACCTGGCTCCATACTTGTGATGTATTAAAACTCCCATCAAAGCTACACGCATAATTAATGATTTTGTAGAGCTTCGTTGCAGAGCTAGTCTGATTATCTATCATGTTCGATGTGCTGCTCATAACTAATACTTTTGTATTTTACCAAGTCATCACATGATATACAACTTAGCCGAGAAGATTAGATTTCGATCGTTAACGTTAGCAATGTTCAACTCAGTAGAAATCGATTAGTACAACTCGTATTTCATCAGTTGACAGGCTAAAGTTCCGTTGTAGACAGTGGTTCGCTGGGCCGAGCGCAAGCCGATCGATTTGGCTAATTCTTTATTGCCACTGAGGACGAATGCCGTCCATCCTCTAAAGCGATTTTTGAGCACATTGCCCAGGAGTTTGTAAAAAGCACCCAAATCCTCATCGCGACCCAATCGTTCGCCGTAGGGAGGGTTGCAGAGCAAGATCCCGCTATCTGTGGGTGCTTCGATATCGGCTAATTCCATCTGCAGGAACCGAACATAACTTTCGACTCCCGAACTGCGGGCATTCGATCGAGCCTGTTCGATGATGTCAAAATTGCGATCGCTACCGATAATTGTGGCGGTGAGATCTTGCTTTTCGCCAGCTTCAGCGGACTTGAGCAGGCGATCGAATAATTCGGCATCGAAGTCTAACCAGTTCTCAAAGCCGAAGCCATTCCGAAATATCCCTGGCGCGATCTGGAGGGCTTGCATCGCCGCTTCCAAGGGCAATGTCCCCGAACCGCACAACGGATCGAAAAAGGCCAGATCGGGCGTCCAACCGGACATTTTAATGAGAGCGGCGGCTAATGATTCTTTGAGCGGAGCCTCGCCGACAGCCGATCGATAGCCGCGTCGGTGCAGGCTGCTGCCGGAGCTATCGAGACTGATGATACAGACATCTTTATCGATATGGGCGTTGATGCGGACATTTGGCTCGTGAATATCCACATTCGATCGTTCGCCAAACTTTTCGGTCTGCTGTTTGGTAATCGCGCGTTTGACTTGAATTGCGGTAAAGTGACTGTGGTTGAGTTGTTCGTTTTTACCCGTCACTGTCACCGCTAGCGTCAAATCTGGCGTCAGATATTCACCCCAATCAATCTGCTGAACGCCTTCATACAATTCGAGATCGTCATTGCTCGGAAATTCCCCGAGTTTAACTAGGACTCGAAACGGCAACCGCGCCCACAAATTCACGCGATATAGCAACTCGCGATCGCCTTGAAACGATACTCCACAGAAGCCTTGAGTTACTGCCTGCGCCCCCAACTCTACTAGCTCTTGGGCGGCTAACTCTTCTAAACCTCTGGCAACTGTAGCAAAGTAATCACTCAAAATAATTCCTCAGGTCGGATGTGGCTTGAATTCAAACCATTCCTTATTATTCCTTAAAGAGCGGTTCGCGGCGAACTGTCGATCGCAAATTTCAGGAACTACAATGGTAGCTAAGATAACCAGTCCAAGTTGAATAATTAACATACATGCAAATTATG
>NZ_JANPGM010000263.1:0-2999 GCF_031423935.1 Chamaesiphon sp. VAR_69_metabat_338 | reverse complement strand
CCGTCCGCACGATCGAGGTAAAATCTAAAGGTGGTAAGTGGGATAGTGTATTAGTCAGCAAACCGCAATTTGAAACCGCTTTAGAACGAAATACCAACTTCTGGCTCTATGTCGTCGAACGATCGTTAGATGACGATAATTACCAAATCTATCAAATTCAAAACCCCGCTCACAAAGTCCAAAAATTTGCCTATAAGAGCGATTGGATTGATATCGCAGAAAAAGCGATAGTCGATCGATCCGATCTAAAGACGATGCAGCCATCTAGCTCGAAAGCACTCGAAATAAATAATAGTGTAGCTACACAGGTAAAGCAAGAGGAGCGAGTAATTCCATTTTCTACGAATATGCAGAGTTATGGCGGCACCTATAAAGTTACTTTAGTCAATGAAGCTGAAGGGCTAAATCACACTATTAATGTTGCTGGTGATACCTATAGCAATAGCCAGAAGAATTAGGACATGAGTTAGAATGGGAACAAGAAATAGTAGAACCAATGGCGAAACCATATAGTCAGGACTTTAGAAAGAAAGTCATTGCAGCGATAGAGCTGGATGGGAGAAAAAAAGGAGAAGTGAGCGAAATCTTCAATATTAGTCGGAACACGATCGATTTGTGGCTCAAACGAAAAGAAAAAACAGGCGACTTACAGCCAAAATCGACAAAACCGTTGAGTGGTAAAGATAAAATCACCGACTGGGGAAAATTTAGAGCGTTTGTAAAAGACAATAGCTCAAAAACACAGTCTCAAATGGCAGATTTGTGGGAAGGAGAAATTAGTAGCCGGACAATCAGCAGAGCGTTAGCAAAAATAGAATTCACGCGAAAAAAAAGAGTTATGGATACAGTGAACGGGACGAAGCAAAGCGTCAAGTATTTCTGGAGCAACTAGCCAAAATTGAGACAGGGGATATTGTCTATGCAGATGAAGCAGGAATGGATAGCCGAGATGAATATGCTTATGGGTGGAATGAAAAAGGTGAAAGATTGTATGCACTTAAGTCTGGTAGAAGACAAGGGAGAGTCAACATGATTGCCGCTTATTGCGATCGCAAATTAATTGCACCTTTCACTGTTGAGGGAGCTTGTAACCGAACTGTATTTGAAACTTGGATTGAGACTTGCTTGATTAAGTGCTTAAAACCAGGACAATGGCTAATCATTGATAATGCTACTTTCCATAAAGGTGGTCGGATTGCCGAATTAATCGAGCAAGCAGGATGTCATGTTTTGTACTTGCCACCTTACTCTCCAGATTTCAATAAGATTGAACGATGTTGGTCTTGGCTCAAACATCGTATTCGTCAATGCCTCAATGAGTTCGATTGTTTACGTGATGCTATGGAGCATGTTCTCAAGTTATCGTCCTGACTCTCTTGGCGATTGCTATAAGTCTGAGTCTGACCGTTTTTACTCGTCGAAATTAATCGGTTGAGATTGTCATAGCCATAACTACTCTGGGCGATAATGCCAGTGTTGTTGCGCTGGGTAATCCCTTTGAGTCGTCCGTGAGTGTCGTAGGTATTGGTGGTGGTGAGGGTGAGGATGCCATCGGGGTGTCGATCGATTTTGTCGTTATCGCCAGTAGTGTTGTATTTGAATTTGATGTCTTTGGTGGTTAAGCTCGTACCGGTTTGAATTATCTCGGTGTTGAGATAACAAGGATCTGCATATTTGTAGATGGTGGTAGCGGTGAGGTTGTTGGCAGATCCTCACGGCCAGAGCATCGATCGATCCCTTATAATTGAGATCGCAGTTCAGCCAAGACTTCTACGATGACTTCCGAAGTAGACACCGATCTTCAGTCCGAATCTCAACTGAGTACTGCACTATGGTCGCCAGATGAAGATGCTAGCGACCTCGATGGCGAATTAGACGAACTTCCAGTGGATTTGGAGATGTCTTTTTTCGATCATTTAGAGGAGTTACGCCAGCGGATCTTTTATTCGATAATTGCAGTAGCGATCGGTGCAGCCGGTTGTTTTGTCTATGCCAAACAAATCGTCCAAATCTTGGAAATTCCGGCAATTGGGATTAAGTTTCTTCAATTGGCTCCTGGCGAGTACTTTTTTGTTTCGGTGAAGGTGGCGGGTTATTGTGGCTTATTAGTCGCCAGTCCCGCGATTCTGTACCAAATTATCCAATTTGTATTGCCCGGTTTGACGCGGCGCGAGCGTCAGTTGGTCTTGCCAGTGGTAATTGGTTCTTCGGTGCTATTTGTCGCGGGGATTGCTTTTGCTTACTACGCGCTAATTCCGGCTGCTTTGAATTTTCTGATCGATTATGGCGAAAATGTCGTCGAACAGGCTTGGTCGATCGATCGCTATTTTGAGTTTGTCCTAATTTTACTGTTTGCGACGGGTTTGCTCTTTGAATTACCTGTCGTCCAAATTTTATTATCGCTACTCGGTATTCTCTCGTCTCAATTGATGCTATCGGGCTGGAAAAGCGTGGTAGTAGGCTCGATGGTCGTCGGTGCGATCGTCACGCCATCGACAGATCCTTTGACACAGAGTTTGCTTGCTGGTGCCGTTTTAGCCTTATATTTTGGCGGGGTGGGTGTAGTAAAATTACTGGGCAAGTAAGTTCGCTAGAGTAGTTGCTCGGACACTGTCTGCTTCAGCTAGATTCGCTCCTAAATTTAGATTAGTTGAGATCGATCGCCAGTTAGAAAAACCTGAAAGTTTGACTTTGCTCTGTAATGCTCGATCTATATCTGCACCCAAACTAGTTTCTGGGGCGTCAGACAGATTGGCAATCGCCAATACTCGGACACTTTGCATGAGAATTTGCAGCCAGTCAGCCGCTCGACCGATCTGAGGTTGACCGATCGAGAGCGTGGCAATACTAGCTTGTAACCAGCGGATTGGCGATTTCCGACGGGTTGAAGTGCCTCTTGCAAGCATAAATCTATCAACCCAATGAGTAATCTAAGTCGGCGCAACAATTGCTAGATCGATTTTAACAACTAGCGATCGTTGCTGATACACTTGGGATCG
>NZ_JANPGM010000262.1:0-5379 GCF_031423935.1 Chamaesiphon sp. VAR_69_metabat_338 | reverse complement strand
CGTTTGCCTAAAATACTTGGCGGGGTTTCCCGTTTAATTTTCATGTTTTGTTTTTGTTTTACCACCTTTGGGTTTTTGGTTTTTGGGTTTTGGTTTTTGGGGGGGGGGTGCGGGTTGCGGGGAGCGGGGTGGGTTAATTGTCTCATTAGGCAATCTGAAACCCTCGTATTTAGTCGCCAACCGCCCTGAAATGAATTTCGGGCTAAAAGCAAAAGTTCACTGAAGTGAACTAAACTATTTTTCTCTTAAGACAATTAATCCCTCCTGCTACACAATTAACCTGTAGGGGTGCCCCTTGTGGGTACCCTTTACAGATCTGCGCTTTTACTAGCTGTAGATCGAAATTGTTGAATGCGCTCCCAGACACGATCGACTAAGATCGGATCGTTGCTGTCGAACCACTCAATTTCAGGAATCGATCGAAACCAAGTGCGTTGGCGTTTGGCAAATTGGCGGGTGTGGACGATCGTCAGTTCGATCGCCTCTGCTAAACTAATTTCACCTTGAATATATTGACGCATTTCGGCATAGCCCAAAGTATCGAGCAGCGGCAAATCCCATCCATATTTTGTCCCCAAATATCTCACCTCATCCTCCCATCCTAACGCGAGCATCTGCTGAGTACGCTGCTGGATGCGATCGACCAGTAAATCCACCCCGCAATCCAAACCAATCTGGAGGATCGGATAGCTCGGCGGATCTTCGCCCTGCTGAATGGAAATCGTCTGTCCCGTGACATAATATACCTCCAACGCCCGCACGGTACGGATCGCATCATTGGCATGAATTTTCTCGGCAGCTTGACGATCGAGATGTGCCAAGATCTGGTAACATTGCACCTGTCCCAACCCGAGCAATTGCGATCGCAAATCCGGCTGTGGCGCGACTCGTGGTATCTTCATCCCCTTCACCACAGACTTAATATATAGTCCCGTTCCACCCACTAACAGCGGAATTTGCGCCTGCTGATGAAATTTCTTGATGAGTGCCTGTGCCTGCGATTGATATTGGGCAAGAGTTACGGTATCATATGGATCTGATGTACTAACTAGATGATGCGGTACCAAAGCTAGCTCTGCGGGGGACACTTTGGCGGTAGCAATATCGAACTCTCGATAGATCTGGCGCGAATCGGCACTAATAATCGGTGAGTTGAGACGTTGGGCGATCGCGATCGCCAGTCCTGATTTGCCCGTGGCTGTCGCACCACAAATAACGATGAGCATAGAGATTAGAGCGGAAAGGATAGGGAGTAGTAAGTCAGGGTACGGTCGATCGAATGTTGCTACCAACTACCCACTACCATCTACCCTCTATTAAAGATATTCCCAGAACTATCTAGATTCGTCCATAACCTATTTGTGTTATAATTTTGGAGTGATTTATCATCAGTACAGCCAATAGCGGCTTGTGACTCATTATTGGAGCATCGTTTATGAGCAGCGATTATGGTGACGACAACATTCGGGTACTGGAGGGACTAGAAGCCGTCCGCGTCCGACCGGGGATGTATATCGGGAATACTTCGGCGACGGGACTCCATCACCTAGTATATGAGGTTGCGGATAACTCGATCGATGAAGCTTTGGCTGGTCATTGCAAAAATATCGATATTTCGATTAATGCCAATGGATCGATTACCGTCATTGATGATGGACGCGGGATTCCGGCGGGGATTAACCCACAGACGGGGAAATCGACGATCGAAACCGTACTCACAGTGTTGCATGCTGGCGGTAAATTTGGGGATGGTGGTTATACCGTCTCGGGTGGTTTGCACGGGGTGGGGATTTCGGTAGTTAACGCGCTCTCTGCGAATGTGGAAGTCAAGGTATGGCGGAACCAGAAGATTCATACCCAGCGATTTGAAAAAGGCGTAGCGGTTACTGGATTGGATATCGTCCCAAGTCCCGAAGATCGGACGGGTACGACTGTGACATTTTTACCTGATATCGAGATTTTCAAAGAGGGGATTGTCTTCGACTTTGATACCCTCGCCGTGAGATTCAAACAGTTAGCATATCTCAATGCCGGACTGCGGATTAGTTTTAGCGACTACCGCCTAGAACTGTTAGAGAACAACGAACCCCGGATCGAAAATTACTATTATGAAGGTGGGATTCGGGAGTATATTGCTTACTTAAATGTCGATAAGCAACCGCTTCATGAAGAAGTAATTTATATCCAAAGCGAGAAGAATAAAGTTCAAGTCGAAGTCGCTCTGCAATGGTGTAGTGATGCCTACAGCGATAACATCTTAGGTTTTGCCAATAATATTCAAACCAAAGAAGGCGGGACGCATTTAGATGGTTTAAAAGTCGTGTTAACGCGGACGATCAATGCGATCGGTCGCAAACGCAATAAACTCAAAGAAGGTGATTCTAACCTCGGTGGTGAAAATATTCGCGAAGGTTTAACCGCGATTGTTTCGGTCAAAGTCCCCAATCCTGAGTTTGAAGGTCAAACTAAAACCAAACTAGGTAATAGTGAAGTCCGTGGGATTGTAGACTCGATCGTGTCCGAAGCTTTAATTGAATATTTGGAGTTTCGTCCCAATATTGCCGATGCGATTTTAGAAAAAGCATTGCAAGCGTTTAATGCCGCCGAAGCAGCCCGCCGCGCGCGCGAATTAGTTCGTCGTAAATCGGTGTTAGAATCTTCAACTTTACCTGGTAAATTAGCAGATTGTAGCTCGAAAGATCCCAGCGAATCTGAGATTTTCATCGTGGAAGGCGATTCGGCAGGGGGAAGTGCCAAACAAGGCAGAGACAGACGTTTCCAAGCAATCTTACCCTTGCGCGGTAAGATTTTAAACATTGAGAAAACTGACGATGCCAAGATTTATAAAAACACTGAAATTCAAGCTCTAATCACTGCATTAGGTTTGGGTGTCAAAGGTGAAGATTTTAAATCCGAACAACTGCGGTATCATCGGATTTGTTTGATGACCGATGCCGATGTTGATGGGGCGCATATTCGGACGCTATTACTCACGTTCTTCTATCGCTACCAGCGAGCATTAATCGAGGAAGGCTATGTCTATATTGCTTGCCCACCGCTCTATAAATTAGAACGGGGACGCAATCATTACTATTGCTATAGCGAACGCGAATTGCAACAGAAAATCTCTGAATTTCCGGCTAATGCCAACTACACAATTCAGCGGTTCAAAGGTTTGGGAGAAATGATGCCCCAGCAGTTGTGGGAAACCACCATGGATCGAGAAACGCGGACGCTCAAACGGGTCGAGATTCAAGATGCTGCTGAAGCCGATCGAATCTTTACAATTCTCATGGGCGATCGCGTGGCACCACGTCGCGAATTTATCGAAACCTATGGGCCAAAATTAGGTCTGATGGACTTGGATATTTAGTCAGGTTTATTTCGATATTTTTAGTACGAAACAGAAACCCGACTTCTCCAAGAAGTCGGGTTTATAATTACCATAATTGTTCTGCAAATTTAGTCCTAAAACCTAAAATCTAAAGCCTAACACCTAACACCTAACACCATGATTCGCGACGCGACGATCGAAGATTTACCCGCAATTATTGAGATTTACAATACCTCGATTCCCGGACGGATGGCGACCGCCGATCTCGAACCAGTGACAGTTGCCAGCCGGATGGAGTGGTTTACCGCTCATAGTCCCGAACGGCGACCATTGTGGGTCTTAGAACAAGAGCGTAAAATCCAAGCTTGGTTTAGTTTTCGATCGTTTTATGGGCGCGATGCTTATCGCCATACTGCCGAGGTGAGCGTTTATGTCTCGCCAGCTTCCCATCACAAAAAGTTGGGCACTCAATTATTAGCCCAGGCGATCGATCGAGCACCGAGTCTAGATCTTAAAACATTGGTAGCATTCATCTTCGCTCACAATCAACCCAGCCTCAAGTTGTTCGAGAAACACGGCTTTCAACAATGGGGCTACTTACCCCAAATCGCCGAACTCAATGGGATCGATCGAGATTTAGTAATCTTGGGCAGACAAATCTAAACTAAAATAATTTTCCCAACTCCCAACTCCCGATGACTGCTTTTAGCACAGAACCGATTCTTCGACGCAAACAACATGCCTTGGACGTGCAAGATCTCGAAGGAATCTTGCGCATTCAGATTCAATTTAAAAACTTCAAACTATTTTCCGGCTTTTATACCCGCATCGACCAAGTATTTATCTTGTGGGGGCTGATTACCGCGATCGTGTTTTCGACTGCACAATTCCTGAATCTAAATTGGACAGATCAAGGCATTGCCTGGTCGATCTTGACCGCAATCGGGGCTTGGGGTACCTGCCATCTCGCCTGGTACTGGGTGAGTGTCGAGCGACTGCGCTGGGTGGTGTATGTGTGGGTCGCCTTGATGCTGGGAGGAGTGTTATTGACCAATTGGGGTCTGTTTGGTGGTGGTTGGGTGTTGCTGCCCCATCTGTGTCGATTGTGGCTGGGATTGAGCGCGATCGGTTATGGGATTACCGCTTGGGGATTGCGATCGCGTGCCTTACTCGCTAGCGGATTGCTGCATCTAGGCGCGATTGCCCTGTTACCTTATCTACCCACTTGGCAATTCCTCTTTACCGGCATTGTGACAGCAGGGAGTCTATTCCTGTTGGCTGAGGTGCAATGGGATATGCAATCTACTACTGACAACCAACGATTGACACTGGCACAAAAGCAATTTAATCTCCGCCAACGCGAACTCAGACAGCTCGAATCATTAGTTAACGATCGATTGGTAGACTCATAATATCGATCGCGAGCAAATGAAAACTCATCCAAAAGGACGATTTTAGAATTTACGCAATTAGCTAATATTGAAATATGGAACGAGCGGTAATTGAATTGCAAACTTCCTATGAACTATCAAAGCTATTTTCACGAGCTATTATCTAAATTCAGATAGATATAGATCCAATGCACTGGATGGGGGTTATGTCGCAGTGACCCAGTGCTGCCCATCGTAAGAGAGCGACGGTAGAGGGGCAGGCAGTGCAGAAAGTAGTCGCAATACACATGTCATCTTAACTGCACCCAGTATCTAGATCGAACATTCATTTAGTGTAGAGTTTCTGTCGCTTCCTCTACTTTGTTTCTACTAACGGGGAACTAAACTTCCCACCAGAGCGATCGAAAGTAGGAAATAAATGGATGTACTTCATTCCCGATAAACCGGCAACAATTTTGATTTAAAATATCGATCTTGCGATCGAACGCTAATAATAGAGCGATTACATATCGTACGTTGTGCGATCGAGAATGTCCAGAAATTAGATTAGTTTGGGTAGCGATCGAGCCAAAGTGATAATATGGCTCAGATCTATTTATCTACCATCCATGCTAAATATCCAAAAAAGTTGTTGGGGACTGCTAGGCATCATTG
>NZ_JANPGM010000261.1:0-6802 GCF_031423935.1 Chamaesiphon sp. VAR_69_metabat_338 | reverse complement strand
CAGCGCGGCGTGGTGCCTGAGGCAGTTGCCGGACACAGTTTGGGTGAATATGTCGCCTTATACGCTGCTGAAGTCTTTGACTTTGAAACCGGATTGGAATTAGTCAAGCATCGCGCCAAATTAATGGATTTGGCTTCTGAGGGTGGGATGACAGCCTTAATTGGTTTCGATCGCGACCAGCTCGCAGCCGCGATCGCCGATACTGAAGATGTCGTTATTGCCAACGACAATAGCACCGCTCAAGTTGTCATTTCAGGAACGACAGCCGGAATTGCGGCAGTAGTTGGCAAAATTAAGGTCAAACGTGCCATCCCGCTCAATGTTTCGGGAGCTTTTCACTCGCCGATGATGGCGGCAGCCGCTGCTGAATTTGGAAAATTTTTAGCTCCAGTTAAATTTCAGGATGCCAAAATGCCCGTACTCTCGAATGTGGCACCGATTCCCACTACGGATGCGAGTAAATTAAAAGCACAGCTCGACAGCCAAATTACCGGCGCGGTGCGCTGGCGAGAAATTTCGTTGCAGTTGCCCGAGTTGGGCATCGAACAAGCGATCGAAGTCGGCCCTGGCAAAGTATTGGGCGGATTGATTAAGCGTACCTGTGACGGGATTTCGACAGTACAGATGGGGACTCGATCGGATCTAGAAGCGTTTTTCCCAAACTAATCTCGATACCTTATTTTGCGATCGCTAAATTGTGGCCCTCACCCCGCCCTCACCTGCGGCGCTGGCTCCCCTCTCCCAAGCTTGGGAGAGGGGTGGGGGGTGAGGGCCACGATCTAGCGATCGACTGAATTGGTTGCTGCTGGTAAATTTTTCATCAAGGTAGCCATTTCGATCGCGTTGAGCGCGTAGCCCCAGCCGTGATTGCCCTTGATACCCGCACGCTCTAATGCTTGAGTCATCGTATCGACAGTTAAGACTCCGAAAATTACCGGCGTACCGCTTTGGAACCCAACTGCTGCCACACCTTTAGCCACTTCCGAAGCTACATAATCAAAGTGAGGCGTATCGCCGCGAATCACCGCACCCAGACAAATAATCGCATCATAACGACCGGACTCAGCTAATCTTTTAGCCACCAGTGGCACCTCAAAGCACCCTGGTACCCACGCATAGTCTACTTGACTACCATTGGGGTCAATGTCGATGCCATGGCGTTTGAGACAGTCCTGGCAGCTGTCTAGGAGTTTATTAGTAACAAGGTCATTAAATCGACCGATAACAATCGCAAACTTTAACGAAGGATCGCAGACGAGAGTGCCCTCAAAAACGGCCATTTAGCTTAGGGAGTAGGGAATAGAGAATTTTTAAAAACTGGACTTCAAAATCTCCGCTGTCGCGAATTATCGAGATCGGTACTACTAGTTTTTGATCTAGCAAATTCGAGGATGGAGATCGGCTGCGATCGAGATCGGGTAATCTTTCTAGCAACCGATCGAGAATATCGGCAATTTAAACTACCAAGAAGTTCAAAATACCCACAACTACTACCAAAATCGTCCAAGCTCCCGAACCAACGAACAGGAGTTGCTTGGATCGATCCCAGTTTTGTGGTGCTGCATAAGCAACTGGAACGCCGACGATCATCACGAATGACAGTAGCACTAGGGCAAATAGTGCCAGATTGAAAATTACGACCATTTTATATACGCTCCCAAAACAGCAATATTTTAACTTAGCTATTAAAAATTTAACATCTCTTTGGGTGGTTGTTCGTTTTTAGCTGTTACGATCTGTGGCGATATCCAGATTGGCGGATCGTTCGACATTCTTAGCCGCGAACAAAATTCGCAAACATCCGTCCCTATACAAAACCTATAATCTGAATAGATTTAGCTATGTTAAAGTTTACCCCGTTAGCGTTAGCCTTACTGACACTGCTCTCAACGGCGACTACTGCTCGATCGGCGATCTCTAATTTCAGCCTAGAATCCGTGCAACCATCTGCACGCCTCCACGCGCAAGTAATCATGAATGGTGGTGGTCAACCACCGCAAGGTCAACCACCGCAAAATCAGCCACAACAGCAAAGCCAACCACAACAGCAAAGCCAACCACAGCAAAGTCAGCCACAACAGCAGAGTCAGCAACCGCAGCGTCAGTCAGAACGCCGCGAACAGCCAGAACCAGCCGTTCAAGGAGGCTTATTTGGCCGAGGGCCAGAACAACGACCTCACCAAGTGGGACAATTCCGCGATCGTGGCCCCGAACGCCGCCGCCCCGGAAATTTCTTTGGCCGTCCCCATCGTCCGTATGAAGGTCGCGGACAATGGCACCGCGAACGTTTTCACGATCGCTAACACCGGCAATACGCGCACTCACAGCAGAGCGGTCATCCGATCTAGAAAATTAGATCGGATTTAGCGCAACTCGATCCAATTTTCTCTGTTAATTACTTCTAACCGCTCAGGCTAGACTCGATCGCGTAAACTGGAACTTGCAGAAAATAGTTACGTTTGAATCGTTCTTCATCGATCGCGGCTAAAAATTGTCTGACCGTAAATAGTGAGTGTAAAGCTGGTGCGGACAGATTTATCAGACGCTCGGTGCTGCCGATATTTAGCATGTGAGTTTCGCTTTGTAATGAGACTTCAAAGCCAATTTCCACGAGCGCATCTAAACCCAATCGCAACGATCGATCGCTAATGTTTAGCTTAGCTGTCAATCTGGCTAAATCGATACTTTGCTCACTGGTAACTAGATACTTGGCAATGCCAATTAGCTGTGACAAAATTTCGCTACTAGTTAGTAAATTTATAGACTGATAATTGAGTGCCAATTTGCTTTTAGTTAGCTTGGCTTTGCGGCAATAAGTATGTAACTGATGCCAGTCACTCGGACATTCATCGATCCAAATAATTGGCTCTGAATCGATCGCCACTCGATTCCCATTGCGAAAGGCTGCACCAACGCCTGGAGTTTGGCGAAAATCGAGTACTTGCAGCGGCTGCTGGCGTTGGCGCAGCCTCTCAGAGTGAGAATCGACAGCATTGGGTTGCACTTGCCGATAGCTATCTCCAATACTGGCAACCGCTGCCGGACGCACTTCTACCAGTCTTACTTCAAACTTCTTGTCATAAGAATTGAAATCCAGTTCGACGATTGCATCGCAAGCAACTCTAGGTAACTCGTGTTCGTAATGTCCCCACCAGATCCCGGGAAATCCGGTGGAGCTAGTCGGATCGATTAAGGTAAATTTAGTCCGAATATACTGGACGGTTTTACCTTTAAAATCTTGAATATTGCGATTCTTAACATCCTTGAAAAAACAGTTTTTAATCAGCAATTTAGGGACTGGATTGCCCATGCCATAGGGTTCGAGCAATAATAAGTCTTCAAATAATTCTCGGCCATTTCCGGCATTCAAATCGGTAACTGTCACGACGATATCGGTGGCGATCGAGGGTGGCGGAATCGTGCCGAGTTTGGTTTGTAACTGTTGGTTGATGGCTTCGGTAAAAATCGGAATATTATCGAGATTGATACTCATCCCGGCGGCAAAGGGATGTCCGCCAAAACTGTTGAGTAAATGAGCTTGGGAATTGACTAATTGATAGAGGTCGATATTTTGAGTCGATCGCGCCGAACCTCTCGCAACTTTGACCTTTTCCTTGCCTGGATCGCCGTCACTATTCGTACTCAATAAAATTGTCGGCTTGCCATGTTCTTGCGCGACTTGTCCGGCAACTAAACCCAATACTCCTGGCGACCAATTGCTATCTACCAGCACGATTACCGAAGTCGTCGATAAATCTAAATCTGCTAATTTGCTTTGGACTTTGCTAGTCGTATTCTTTTGCAATTCCTTCCGCCGCGTGTTGGCGAGTTCGGTTTCGGCGGCTAGCTCGTGACAACGATCGACATCTTTACTAGTCAATAGCTCCACCCCAAAACTCGCATCGCCATGAATCCGACTAATTGCATTAATGCGCGGCGCAATCCCAAACGAAATATCTGTCGGTCGATCGCCACTGCGCTTGCATAGTTGTAATAACTTATGTACCCCCGGACGGAAGCCGTCGATATCTGGCTGGTTTTGCAGGGTCAATCGTTTAATTCCCTGCTGTGCCAGATAGCGACAATCGCCACTCAATTGCACCAAGTCGGCAATCAAACCGATCGCGACTAAATCTAACAAGTACTCGACTGGCTGCTGGGGAATGTCGGGCAAAGTCAGATAGAGAGCCTCGACCAATTTATACGCCACCGCTACCCCCGCGAGATGAAATAACGGATGCCCTGACTCAAAATAACGCGGGTTGATAATCGCTGAGACCGGCGGACGTTTGGTAGGCAAGGTATGGTGATCGGTGACAATGATATCGATACCTAACTTTGTTGCATATTCAATTTCTTTAATATTCGTACTACCCGTATCGCAAGTGATAATTAAATTAACGCCTTGTGCCGCCAATTTTTTAATCCCGGCCACGTTCAATCCGTGGGATTCCTTCATCCGATCGGGGATGTAATAACTAAGCTGTTCGCCACGCGGGAAAAACTGCCCCAATCCGTCCCATAACACGCTCGTCGCTGTTACCCCATCCGCATCAAAATCACCCCAAATCGCGACCTTCTCGGTATAGATATAAGCCTTTTTCAATCGTTCCATCGCCGCCGTCATCTCATCGCCAAAGGCGAAGGGACTACTCGGCTGATACTTGTCACAATCCAAATAACCAGGCAGTCGATCGATCTCGCTTATCCCCCGCTGCCATAGCAATTGAGCGGCGTATTTACCATTAACAGCGGGTTTGCACTTGCGGATCGCCGCGATAAATTCAGGGGGGATTTCTAATGGGAGTGGAAGCTGCCAGTCTAAAATCATGATGCACCAGCTTTGACGTTTGTTATCGAATCGATCGCCACACCAAAAAACACGTAAAGATTATGGTTGAAACCCAATCGGAGGCTTTACTTTATCCCGATCGCTCTCCAGATTTTACTTCAAATTTAGGTCGTCCATCGGTATTGAAGTGAATTTCCGCAGCTTCCAAAGTTGCGGCGGTGTTAATCCATCATAAACGCGATCGAGATTTGGGTACTGAGCGAGCAATCTTAATTGATAATGTTGCCGTTTTAGTTCTGCTTGCATTTCCAGGTCGGGATTTAAGAAAAAGATAGTATCGAGCGTGGCAAATTCAGTCACATTCAAATGATTCAACTGAGGAGCATCTACAAATACAAGCTTGACCTGCGGCTGAAGATTGTAAATTACTAAGCTTTCTGGATGTTGTCTATTTACTAAGATCGGTAGATCTGGAGCCTGTCGAACGATCTGCGTGAAGCTGAGAATATCCTCGCCACCATACTTATTCCACCAAGTATCCGCTTGCAAATAAATCCCGCAAAAAACAACTCCCTCAGTTATTAAAATTGCGGCGATCGGGAGCCAGTATTTACGGTACCAACTTCGATCGACAGAATCTAATAATAGTCCTTTGGTAGAAAGCAAGTAAGCAACACAAATCTGGAAAAACGGAAAAATAGGACACAAATTTTCAGGCCAAATTTCCTGATTTTGACCGGCAAACAGATCGAAGATAATTAATGGTACAGCGGTCGAGCCGATCGAGAAAAATATGCATAAATAAACTTGCTTTGGTGTCTTAGCCCGAAGCAAGTAGATTGAATAACCAACTAAGCTTAAGATAAGTGGAGTAAAAAAATAAAAACCAAATTTTCCAAAGCCACCATATTCGCTAGCCTTAGGATCCACGAGATCGACAAATGACAGACTGATATTCTCAGCCCAGAAAGCAATTGTGCCTAGTAAAGTTAAATGATTTTGCTCTTTCAAACTAGTTAGGTCTTGGAAACTAGCAAGATGATTAAAAACAGTAATAGTCCAAGGCAAAAAGGAGAGACTGGCTATCAAAACTACCAGACTAAAATTAGCTAACTTTCGGGTGCGCAAAGGCTCGATTGACAGCACATAAGCGATTTGGCCGAAGAGCGTAAACACAAAATAGTACTGACAATAAAGCCCTAATCCTAACGATATTCCATAAATAGCCCAGGCCAATTTTTGCTGCGTGCGTAGTGCCCACAGTAGAGCAGCACTAGAGAGCAGTACGATCAGACTAAGTAGACTAAAAGAGCCAGCTTCATGAGCGTAGATGACTTGAATCGGTGAGACTGACAGCGAGGCACTCGCCATCAAACCAATTACTGGGATGCCAAATAATTCCAGACACAACCAGTAGATACAAGGTACTGCTAACCAACTCAGCACCGCAGCTAAACTCCGCAACGTTGTTACTGAAGAGCCGAATAATTTGACCCAAGCATGTGCTAATACAAAGTAAAGTGGTGGATGATTCTCGGTATAAAGTTTGTGAATTATACGCCTGAGATTATTATCGTCGTTAGGAAATCGATATTTTAGAAAACTTTCGACGCTGACGATCTTATTGGTAAGTGCTGGGGTCGAAATTTTATCGATGACTTCACCATCAGAATAGCCTGAAATCATTGATAGTGTCTGAGCTTCTCCTCCCCAAACCGGCTTTTGACCCAAATTAATAATCCGGAAAAAAATACCGATTGTCAGCAGTATGACTAATAATCCGATCGCCCAACGTTTGGTAAAGTCATCCATTTGACCGACGATTGCGCCCCCAAGTAATCATTGAAATACACATTGTTACTCTCTAGATTCGATCGGGAGAAGGGATATAAAAGCTACTTGTTGAAGCAGCCAGATACATAGCAGCAATTTGATAATGCCTTAACGAGCATCGCGATTGCCGGATAACATGTTGTATTGTGCCACACGTCATTGTAGCAGATGATACGT
>NZ_JANPGM010000260.1:0-2337 GCF_031423935.1 Chamaesiphon sp. VAR_69_metabat_338 | reverse complement strand
CCGCAAACATACAGGTTCCAACCTTTTTCGGTGGCAATAATCCCGAAATCCTTGCTTTGAGCTTCCGCGCATTCGCGGGTACAGCCAGAGACGGCGGATTTGAATTTGTGCGGGGCGCGAAGTCCACGATAGCGTAATTCTACCTCGATCGCGAGGCTGACAGAATCTTGAACGCCAAAGCGGCACCAGGTGCTACCGACACAGGATTTGACCGTCCGCAGGGCTTTGCCGTTAGCGTGCCCAGATTCAAAGCCAGCAGCGACTAGCCGCTGCCAAATGAGTGGGAGTTGGTCTACCCGTGCGCCGAGTAAATCGATGCGTTGTGCGCCCGTAATTTTGGTATAAAGGCCAAAATCTTTGGCGACTTGTCCGAGGACGATGAGTTTATCGGGAGTGATTTCACCACCAGGGATGCGAGGGATGACGGAATAGGTGCCATCGCGCTGGATATTTGCCAGGAAGGAATCGTTGGTATCTTGGAGGCTGACGTGGGGTGCATCGAGAATTTGGTCGTTCCAAGCGGAGGCGAGAATCGAACTAATGGCAGGTTTGCAAATTTCACAGCCGCGTCCGGTACCATGTCGATCGAGCAATGCTTGAAACGTGTGGATATCTTGCGATCGCACTAAGCTATATAATTCCTGGCGGGAGAAGGCAAAGTGTTCGCAAAGGTTATTATTAACCGCGATGCCCGCTTTTTTGAGTTCGACTTTGAGTAAGTCGGTGACTAACGGCACACAACCACCGCAACCAGTACCGGCATTGGTACAGGATTTGACACTACCGATATCGCGCAGCTCTTGCTCCTGAATCGCGGAACAGATTTGGCCTTTAGTGACGTTATTACACGAGCAAATTTGAGCGGTATCGGGAAATTGGTCTACGCCCATCGCCATGCTGGCACCACTGCGCGGCGGTAAAATCAGATCCTCAGGATGTGGCGGTAACGCCATCTGATTTTGCATCAGTTGCAGCAATGTACCGTAAACAGTGGCATCGCCGACTAAAATACCACCTAATAAGCGGCTACCATCTGCATTGACTACCAGCTTTTTATAAGTACCAGCAATCGCATCGTCGATTTTAATTACTTTCGATCCAGCAGTCTTGCCAAATGCGTCCCCAAAGCTGGCAACATCGATGCCCAAAAGCTTCAATTTGGTGGACATATCCGCGCCTGTGAAATTATTAGCTTCACTGCCACAAAGTCTGTCTGCGGCGACTTCCGCCATCCGATAGCCCGGAGCGACTAACCCAAAAATTTGGTTGTTGTATAAAGCGCATTCCCCGATCGCATACACATCCGAATCTGATGTCTGACAATTATCATCGATAACAATCCCACCGCGATCGCCGATCTTTAGTTCGCATTGACGCGCTAACTCATCCTGGGGGCGAATCCCTGCCGAAAACACGATTAAATCTGTCTCTAACTCAGTCCCGTCAGCAAATAACATTTTGCAGACACGGCCATTTTCGTCAGCGACAATCTCTGTTGTCGATTTGCCTGTATGGATACCGATGCCTAAATCTTCAATCTTCTGACGTAATACCGCACCGCCAGATTCATCTACCTGGACGGGCATCAACCGGGGCATAAACTCGACTACATGCGTCTTGAGTCCTAAGTTTTGCAGCGCGTTGGCACATTCTAAACCGAGTAAACCACCACCGACGACTACGCCTACCTGGCAGTCTTTGGCATAGGCTTCCGTCGCCTCTAGATCGCAAATCGTCCGATAGACAAAAGTACCAGGCAAATCATTACCTTTAATTGGCGGTACGAAAGGATAGGAACCAGTCGCCAGCATGAGCTTGTCGTAATTAATCGTCAATCCGTTGGCCGAAGTGACAGTCTTATTGGCTCGATCGACACTGACAGCCTTATCGCCGACATGTACCTCGATCTGATTATCCTTGTAAAAATCCGGCTCGACTAGCGATAAATCTGCGGCGGTTTTGCCGGCAAAATAACCGCTGAGATTGACCCTGTCGTATGCTACCCGTGGCTCTTCACAAAAGCAGACCAGATCCCAATCCGCACCTTTTGCTGCCATCTGTTCGAGGAACCGATGACCGACCATCCCATTGCCGATCGTCACTAACCGTTTTGCCATGCCAACACTGCCTATAGCTACAATAGTCCTGAGTTTATCTTAGGCTAGGGAAATTTGCGACGTTTGTTTGTCTCGATCGATACAAAAACGTCAGCATTATTCACTTATCACATCAAAGTGATGCGATTTCAGCTATTCCGATCGATTCATCAAACATCGAGTGTCGATCGCCTCTAAGTTAGCTAAGATTTTTACTTCAAACTACCAGATCGATTATATT
>NZ_JANPGM010000259.1:0-1522 GCF_031423935.1 Chamaesiphon sp. VAR_69_metabat_338 | reverse complement strand
CAGGTTGTGAATGAGTGGTACGATCGCGAGATCGATGCGGTGAATGAACCCTATCGTCCGATTCCTTCGGGGGCAATTTCTGGCTCCCAGGTAGTAGTGCAAATTTTTATCTTATTATTTGGTGGCATTGGGGTCGCTTATATCCTCGATCGAGCCGTAGGTCATGAGTTCCCAGTAATGACTTGTTTGGCACTTGGTGGTGCCTTTGTCGCATATATTTATTCAGCTCCCCCATTGAAGCTCAAACAAAATGGCTGGTTGGGTACTTACGCACTCGGTGCGAGCTACATTGCTTTACCCTGGTGGGCGGGTCATGCGTTATTCGGGACGCTCAATTGGACGATCGTCATCATGACTTTATTTTATAGTCTAGCTGGCTTGGGCATCGCGATCGTTAATGATTTCAAAAGCGTGGAAGGCGATCGTCAATTTGGCCTCAAGTCTTTGCCAGTCATGTTTGGCGTGCAAAAGTCTGCTTGGATTTGCGTGTTAATGATTGACATTTTCCAAGCTGGCATCGGGATTTATCTAATTACGATTCACCAAAATCTTTATGCTGCAATTTTATTGCTCTTAATTATTCCCCAGATTACCTTTCAGGATATGTATTTCCTCCGCAACCCGTTGGAAAATGATGTCAAATATCAAGCCAGTGCCCAACCTTTTCTAGTCTTGGGAATGTTGGTTGCTGGATTGGCGTTCGGACATGCCTAATCTTCAAAATTAGGTTGGTAAAGTTACTAAATATCTGTGTTGTTACTCAATTTCAATTCGCTGCTCGCCGCGCTGACTTTTTATACCTGCTTCCCAGTCTCACAAAATTTAAAATTAGATTTTAGCCGCATTGCCCGCTGGGCACCTGTAATTGGTCTACTACTGGGAACTGGATTGGGTTTAGTCGATCTGGGATTAGACAGATTGAATGTACCCAGCTTAACTCGATCGGCGATCGTCGTTGTGCTGTGGATTTGGTGGACTGGGGGACTGCATCTCGATGGCGCGATGGATAGTGCCGATGGCTTGGCGGTGCAAGATCCCGATCGAAGATTGACAGTCATGTCCGATAGCGTCACCGGGGCATTTGGGGCGATGGTATCGGTGGCGATTATCCTGCTCAAAACTTGTGCGCTGACGGAAATTACTCACGATCGAATTTGGATATTGGCATTAGCTGCGGGCTGGAGCCGCTGGGGACAAGTACTCGCGATCGCGCTGTATCCCTATCTCAAAGCCCAAGGAAAAGGCGCATTCCATCGTCAAGGACTGAATGCAGCTCAAGATATTGCCTTAGGTTTAGCTTGCTTATTGATGGTAACGGGATGCCAGATTTACCTCCAGCCAGCAAATGGCTTGGCGATCTCGATCCGCTCTATAGCTAGTTGCACAATTACTGTTTTGGTTGGGTATTATTTTCACCGCCGTTTTGGCGGACATACCGGCGATACCTATGGAGCCGTCGTCGAGTGGACAGAAACATTTATCCTCTGCCTATCCACGATCGCGCTGTGATTTTGAGTTTACT
>NZ_JANPGM010000258.1:0-2072 GCF_031423935.1 Chamaesiphon sp. VAR_69_metabat_338 | reverse complement strand
CCGCACAACAACCTTGAGATTGGGGGATGACAATTTCGCACCCATTAGCAGTGAGTACTCGCACTGTAGCCTGATTGACGCGATCGAAAAATAGTTTTTGGACGCAACCTAAAATCATGCCGACTCGATATCGCTGAGTGCCTTGAGCAGGAATTAATTCGGGCAACGTGTCTTGAAATGTACTTAAAGATAATTCGGGGAGATTTGACTCCATCGCCGCTAAATGGGGCGAGACTTTTTCGACGATTCTGGTTTGTCTGACCAACTTTTGCAAGCCCAGCTTTTGATAGACAAATAGCGGGATTAATAATAAGCGCAGCCGATTGGGATAGGGAAATAAGCCAAAAATAAACTGTCGATACAACCGTTCGACCAACGGACGTTGGTGGTTGCGTTCGATTTGGGGACGCATCGCCGCAATTAGCTTGTCGTATTGCACCCCAGAAGGGCAGGTAGTAGTGCAAGCCAAACAACCCAAGCAACTATCGAAATGACTGACTACCGCCGGTGTGAGGTCGATTTCGCCCTGATTGAGGGCATCCATCATGTACACTCGTCCCCGTGGCGAATCCATCTCTGTCCCCAAGATGCGGTAACTAGGGCAAGTAGACAGACAAAACCCACAATGCACGCAAGCATCGATGAGTTTGGGCGCGGGCGGGTGCTGGGAATCTAGCGTGGGGGATTGCATGAGGGTTGTGTGCTATTGCCTATCTAAAGATCTAAAATCTCCGACCCGTCTCAAACTCAATTATCGACTTTTAATAACAATCCTCGATGAGGAGCGTAACTCCTAGCGGGCGGGCATAAAGCACTGCCCCTACAGATTAATATTACTAAGTTAGAGCCACAAATACGCTCGCTTATCGACGCTCTAATATAGGTCTTGGGTGCGTTACGCTGTCTTGTCTCGCTAAACCGCCTTTGTTTCTCTTGTCTCTTTTCCATGGTCGGGGAACAAAGGCGGGAAAGAGACGCTCCCGACCATGGAAGCGAGACAACACACCCTACAATTATCAATTATCAATTATCAATTATCAACTACCTTAACTACCCACTTCCAGAGCGGATGCGAATCACCTTGCTTGCGAATTTCGCTCACTTGCTTGATGAGCTGCTGACGTTCTTTTTTAGAGACGCCCCAGAGCATATTGCGACTTTGCCAAACCAGAGTTCCGGTCATCACACCCACACACAGACATAGACCAAAAGCCGGTAGCGGCTGAAACATCAATCCGTATTTGACTGCTGCCCAGGTAAACTGTTCTTGGATCAGACTTATAGGATAGCTCAATTGCCAGAGACTGCAAGCACCGACCGTCAACCATAATAATCCGATGACCGACCAGCGTCCGTAAACATGGAGACGATAGAGATTCGTCATTTGGTTTTTAAAAATCGGGTCGAGTTCGAGTTCTGGAACTCCAGGAACGTTTGGTTCTGGTGGATTCAATCGGGACATACCTTAAGACTCAGAATTCACCGTGGCATTAGTCGGGGTTGTGGGATGGCGTTCGCGCCACCAGGCAAATAGGGTGCTGGCGATAAAGATACTAGAGTAAGCTCCCGCTGTAAAACCGATAATCAGGCACAGGGCAAAGTTTTTGAGGGTGTCGCCGCCGAATAAGAAAATTGAGAATAGGGTCAGCAGTACGGTTAGGGTGGTATTTATCGATCGAGACATGGTTTGATTAACCGCATCATCGACAATTTTATCGATCGGTTGCTCGGGATGGAGGCTGATGACTTCGCGGATTCGATCGTAAATTACGACGGTATCGTTGACCGAAAAACCGATAATTGTCAAGAGTGCGACGACAAATAAACTGTCGATTTCGATGCCACCAACTAAACCCAAAATCGAGAAAATTCCGGTTGTAATAAATACATCGTGGAACAGGGCGACAAAGGCAAAGAAGGCATAGTCAAACTTGAAGCGAAAGGTGAGATACAGTAGGATCAAGCCAAATGATAAGACGATCGCAATCAAGCCATTTTTAAATAGTTCCTCGCCAAGGGTCGGCCCGACAGTATCATTTTGCGTCCGCTTAGGATCGAATTTACCAATTTTT
>NZ_JANPGM010000257.1:0-5821 GCF_031423935.1 Chamaesiphon sp. VAR_69_metabat_338 | reverse complement strand
TTAGGCTTTAGGTTCTGGGACGCAAGCGTCTACTAGGGTTTAGATGCTAGGTTTTAGGCTTTAGGTTTTGGAAAGCTTGCATCCTATTCATTTTCTAAAACCTAATATTTAATACCTCATACCTAAGACCTAAAGCCTAAGACCTCATACCTAAGACCTAAAACCTAAAGCCTAAAACCTAAAGCCTAAAGCCTAACCCTATGCTCTCCCCCCTCCCCCAACGCCTACCCAGCCTCAACGACGAGACAGATGCCATTCGGACAATCGTCTTTTCCCTCGCCGACATGGAACAGACAGCGATGGCTCAATATTTATTTGCAATGCCAGCCGCCGCCGTAGAAAAAGCGATCGTCTATCCGTCCGAACGCGTTCAGCTTCGAGATGGCATCGGCATGATGAATCTCGGCGATAAAACCCTGACAATCGTGGACTTACGCCAGAAGTTTACCGCGATCGATCCCCAACATGATACCTCCAAATTTCTGATCTTATTTCACACTCATGCTGGCGAACTGTGCGGTTTACCCGTTAAAGAAGCACCCGTCCTGATGGACATCGCTCCAGACACGATTCGATCGATTCCCCTAGCTTATCGCGAAGTCAATCAACTGAGTTTTGCCAGTCGAATGGCAATTGTCCCCCAATCAGAAGGGATCGAACCCCTCCAGATTCTCCTCCTCGGATTCGATTCAGCCATGCCTCCATCACTCGATCGACAATTAAACGGCTCTACCAGTCATCTTAATTAGAGCAACCCAGAATAGACCGAATTAAGCGATTCGATCCACTCGGTCTATTTTCAATCTAGTTCGGCTCAGAACAATCAGATCCCTCTGCGTTCTTAGCGGGATCCACCAACAACCTAACTCAAACACAAAAAAACCTTTGCGTTCTTTGCGTTGAAAAATCCTCCCCAATCGCTCAGCTCTCCCACAAAGACAGATTAGGGTCTATTTTCTTAACTAATTCGTAGCTCACGTCTCAACCGACTCAAACCCCTTCTTCACTTCAGCGGCGACTTCTGCGGCTTCATCATCATCGATATCCATCACTGCTTGCAACTCTTTAAGAAATACTTGGGCATTTGCCGGAATCTCGCCCGTATCCGGATCCATTTTAGTCAAAATCGCCGCCGCATAAGCATCCGGTACTAAGTCATCAGGAATCGCTTCATCTGCGGCATTAAATAAAGCTCCTAAACCTTGGTCGGTAGCAATGGCCGTTAATCGATCGACCATCGACAACAAATCCTCATCGGAATATTCCGCATATAAATCGAAATCCGCCAAAATATCCAAGAATAAATCTGGCGCAACTAATTCTTGCAAATTATCTGCCAGGGCAGCAATCAGCACGATCGATGCCAAGCCTTCAGCTTCATTTAACGGCTCTTCGGTATACTCTTCAGCGTTGAAGATATTATCGTATTTTGGCATGTTCCTACTTTGTGCGATCGACTACCTCTCGCCTAGTAATACCAGATGCCGTGGGCAAAGGGAAGCGATAGTGATGTTATGTAACAAAATTAGGGGTGCGAGATGATGCCTGTACGGGCGATTGCCACCCGTTTTACAGTTTTTTGTGTTGTCAAATTGCCAGTCCTAGCGTCCCAACTCCTCCTCAAAACAGTAATGATGAATACATAGTCAGATCTGAATACGTATTCAGGTCGAAACATGTCAGGTCGGATCTAACGAGAGGTTTTCTGATGGCAACTCGATTGACAAATAGTGGCTGGATCGATAGTTTGGGCGTTTTAAACCCTTGGACTTCACGTAGTGATGTCGTCGCAGTTGCCGAAACTATTCAAGTAGATGTGGGCGCGCTCGTGCAAACTTTAGATGGTGATGACGCTATCTCCGGTAGTGGCACTGACAAAGGCATCAACAATGGTGGTGCGACGATCGAGACTGGGAATGGTAACGATCGAATCGCGGGTACTGCGACAAATGACTATAGCAAGGGTGTCTACAATAGCTTCTCTGCCAAGATCGATACCGGAAATGGTAATGACAGCATTACCGGCATTGCGACAGGTAACTACAGCCAGGGTCTTTACAATGATTATTTTGGCAAGATCGATACCGGCAATGGCAATGACACGATCTCCGGTACCGGTACGGGTAAGTACAGTCTCGGCATCAACAATATTAATAACAGTTTCAACACTGTTGGGTATACCAAGATCGATACCGGGGCTGGCAAGGACGTTATCACTGGCACTGCTGTCGGCGATTACGCCCGAGGCATAAACAACTTTTTTGCCGAAATCGACACAGGGGAAGGCAATGATGAGATCTTGGGCACAAACGTTGATGAATCTAATACCAATGTCGGGGTAGGTGGATTTGGGATCTTCAACTTTTATGCCACGATCGACACAGGGAACGGCAATGACCGGATCTTGGGCACGATTGCTGGTGACGATCGGATTGGGATCGCCAACTATGCCCGTAAAATTACCACAGGGGCTGGCGATGACACCATTTCGGCCACATCCACAGGGCTGTTCAGTCTAGGCATCTTCAATAGTGGCACGATCGAGACGGGAACTGGCAATGACACGATTATTTCTGATAAGGGCATGATCGACTATGGCGGTAACTACATTGTTTCTGGCGATGGTCTTGCCAACCGTGAAAGTCTGAACGTTTCCTCGTTTTCCGGTCAATATGACGCTAGCATCGTCATCGACACAGGGGCTGGCGATGATACTATTTCTAGCATCAACACGGGTCGGATCGGCCATGGCATTCTCAACTCTGGCAAGATCGATACCGGCACCGGCAATGACAACATCACTGCCTCGACTACCGCTGGCGGTTTGAGCGGCATCTGGAACTACGGCATCATCTCGACTGGGGAAGGCCGCGATAACATTTCTGGTACAGCAGGTTTTGGCGCAACTGGTGGGATCGTGAATTTGGCTGGCACGATCGACACCGGGGCTGGCAATGACACTCTCACCGGAGAGGGTACCAATCGCGGTATCTTCAACTACAATGGCACGATCGATACTGGGGCTGGGGCGGATACGATCTTTGGCAAAGGCGGTGTCTTTAACAATGGCACGATTAATATGGGAGATGGTAATGATACTCTCTTTGCCAGTCGCGATCGAGTCAATACCCCAGGTGCCTTGGACTTTGATGGCAATGGTCATGTGAATTTGGGTAATGGGCAGGATCTGCTGTCTGGTTTTGGCACGGGTAATTTTGATGGGGGGAACGATCGGGACACCTTGACCTTCGATTCAGTCGCGGGAGGCTATAATTTCGGCATTACTACCAATCCCAGCGGCGGCAAGATCGTGACATTCACACTCGGCGGTAATACCATGAACACCACTGGGTTTGAAGTCTTGCAAATTGGCTGTAACACTTACGATCTTGCCAATCTCCAAGCGGGTGTTGTGGTCTAACTGAGTCATTAGTTATCTGGGATCGACTCGATCTTCGAGCATCTCGATCCATTTCCCTCCGTAGCCTGAGTCAATCTCAAGCTACGATTTTCTCTTGTCAGGCTCAAATCTAGTGACAAATTTTAAGGTCGATCGCTTGCTCATCCATCCACCAAATGGGATGATGATTAGAAATTGTTAAGATCGATGCAGATCTGTTGGCAAATTTCGGTTGTGGCGTTAAAACATTATTCCTAAGGAGCGATGTTTGGCTCTGGATGAGTCGTGCTGTGTAGACTCGAAACTTGCGAACTAGATACTCAGCCTGCACTTGTCTAATTGTGCTGTCAGCACTTAAATTTCACTAGTTATGTAGTTAAATCGATATATATTATGCCTGTAACCGCTCAATCCGTAGACCAACTCGCAATTAATTCCATTCGGTTTCTCGCAGTCGATGCGATCGAGAAAGCCAAATCCGGACACCCTGGCTTACCGATGGGTGCGGCTCCAATGGCTTATGTCCTGTGGCAAAATTTCATGCGGTACAACCCCAAGAACCCCCAGTGGTTCAACCGCGATCGCTTCGTGCTCTCCGCCGGACACGGTTCGATGCTGCAATACGCTCTTTTGCATCTGACTGGCTACGATAGCGTCAGTATTGAAGATATCAAAAACTTCCGGCAGTGGGGTTCGAGTACTCCTGGGCACCCCGAAAACTTTGAGACAGCAGGGATTGAAGTCACTACTGGCCCCCTCGGACAAGGGATTGCTAATGGCGTCGGTTTGGCTCTAGCTGAAGCTCACTTAGCTGCTAAATATAACAAACCCGATGCCAAGATTGTCGATCATTACACCTACGTCATCGTCGGCGACGGCTGTAATATGGAAGGCATCTCTGGCGAAGCCGCTTCGATCGCCGGTCACTGGGGTTTGGGCAAACTGATTGTCTTGTATGATGACAACCACATCTCGATCGATGGTTCGACCGATGTAGCCTTCACTGAAGATGTCTCGAAACGCTTTGAAGCTTACGGCTGGCACACCATCCACGTCAAAGATGGTAACACCGACCTCGCGGCGATTTCGGCAGCATTGGAAGAAGCTAAAAAAGTCACCGACAAACCCACGATGATCAAAGTCACCACGATCATCGGTTACGGCTCCCCCAACAAATCCAACACTGCTGGTATCCACGGTGCCGCGCTAGGCGAAGCCGAAATCAAACTTACCCGCGAAAACCTCGGCTGGGAATATGCTCCCTTTGAATTACCCACCGATGCTGTCGCTCACATGCGCAAAGCGATCGATCGCGGTGCCAAATATGAAGGCGAATGGGAAGCAACTATGGCTACCTACAAATCCAAATATCCCCAAGAAGCTGCCGAATTTGAAGGTTTGCTCTCGCGCAAACTCCCCGCTGGTTGGGATAGCGTCTTGCCCACTTATACCCCCGAAGATAAACCTGTTGCTTCGCGGAAACACTCGGAAATTTGTCTCAACAAACTCGCTCCCGTTTTACACGGTTTAATGGGCGGTTCGGCTGACTTAACTCACTCCAACCTCACCGAAATCAAAGGTTCTGGCGACTTCCAAAAAGGCGAATACCAAAATCGTAACGTCCACTTCGGCGTGCGCGAACATGCGATGGGTGCGATCTGTAACGGGATGGCTCTCCACAACTCCGGCTTGATTCCTTACGGTGCAACCTTCTTGATCTTCACCGACTACATGCGCGCGGCGATTCGCCTCTCCGCATTGTCCCAAGTCGGTGCATTGTGGGTAATGACTCACGATTCGATCGGTCAAGGTGAAGATGGCCCCACGCACCAACCGATTGAAACGATCGCCTCCTTGCGTGCTATCCCCAACCTGACAGTCATTCGTCCCGCCGATGGTAACGAAACCTCTGGTGCGTACAAAGTTGCGATCGAGAAAGCCAGCCAACAAGCTCCTACTCTCCTCGCTCTCTCCCGTCAAAATCTGCCCAACCTAGCCGGAACTTCGATCGCGGGTGTAGCTAAAGGTGCCTACACGATTGTCGATTCCCAAGGTACTCCTGACATCATCCTGATCGGTACTGGCTCCGAAGTCAGCCTGTGTGTCTCTGCTGCCGAAAAGCTCACCGCTGAAGGCAAAAAAGTCCGCGTCGTCTCCATGCCTTCGTGGGAATTATTCGACGCTCAAGACGCCGCTTACCAAGAGTCCGTCTTCCCCAAAGCCGTTACCAAACGCGTCGCCGTCGAAGCTGCTTGCAGCATGGGCTGGCACCGTTTCGTCGGTATGGACGGCGGTTTAGTCACAGTCGATCGTTTTGGTGCTTCGGCTCCTGGCGGCGTAGTGATGGAGAAATACGGCTTCACTGTCGATAACGTTGTCGCTACTGCGAAGAAAGTTTTAGGTTAATTAGTTAACCAATTT
>NZ_JANPGM010000256.1:0-3969 GCF_031423935.1 Chamaesiphon sp. VAR_69_metabat_338 | reverse complement strand
GAGCCGACTACTACGAGAAGTCGGCTCTGTTTTTAGGATCGATCGAGACATCGGGTAAAAGCGATCGTCATGGTTCTACCTAAGAGGATGTTTGGAAATACGGAGATCCCCCTGCTTGTCTTGACGCACACAACCTGGAGGTTCCCTCCAGGTCGATGCGTCGCTGGTGCAACGCACGCTGTAGGCGTTGGCGTTGGCGTAAGCCTGCCGTAGGCACAGCCTCTCCGTTCGCGCAGCGTCTCGCAGAGAAGGAGATCCGAAGCGAGACGTGTCGAAGACGGGAACCGCTCCCTTCGGGAAGGCTTCGCCAACAGCGCGTAGGGCTTTGCCCCGCCGAAGGCGTATGCATCCGCTAAATCCCCCTTTTCAAGGGGGACTTTGACCGGATCTGAGCAAGCTTTTTAAGGGGGTTTGGGGGATTAAGATCTAGAAATGCAGCCTAGCCGACTTGTGTCACAGTAGCTTTTTAAGGAGAGCTAAGGGGGATTGCTAGGGACTAAGAGTGCTATCTTGTACTTTTCAAACATTCTCTTAGATCGGCAATTTCTGCTCGATATGTTCGCAATAATAAAACCTTTATTCCCACAGTCTTCGACCCTGACGAGTCTGTAATTTCTCGTGGGTATCTGCCAATAACTGCGGAATGTTCAACTCCTGCGGACAACGGGGCAAACAATCTCCACATTCATTGCAACGATTGGCTTTCGTTCCTGGAAACCAATGTCCGGCATTTTCAAACATCTGATAGCGATATTGGCCGTAATCGGTCATTTCATAAGCCACCGCTAGATTTCGCAGCCGCAAGACTTCGGGAATATTAATCTGGGCAGGGCAGGGTAAACACGCATAACATTGACTGCACAGATCGGTATTGAGACTAGTTTGTAATTGCTGCTCTAATCGATCGATTATTCCATGCTCCTCAGCCGTCAACGGATAGTCAGCGTCGGCGATATCGAGTGAGGGATAGAGTTCGTCAGGATTGGCGGCACCGAGACTGAGGGTGCTAATTCGATCGTCAGCTAATAGCCAGCGATAATTAAAGGCTAATGGTGTCAATGGCGCGCATAATTCGACTAAGTTCGGTGGCGGGGTGTAGAGTTTGCCGCCTTTATCTGCGGGGGAAATGATAAATATCCCCATGTCATATTTATTCGCCAACTCGATCGCGGGAGCCAGTCGTTGGTAGAAGTAATAATAATGTAGGTTGATAAATTCAAATAACTGGGTATCGATCGCCTCTAAAATCAGCTCTAAACTGCCGTGAGTCGAAAAACCGACGTGTTTGACCTTACCAGCCGCGATCGCATCGGCAATCGCCCTGTAGCAACCATTTTTGACCCACTCTAAATGTTCGGGTGTATTAATGCCGTGGATGCCCACACAGTCGATGTAGTCTACTTGCAAACGTGCCAGCGATTCATCGATCCACTGTGCCATCAACGCTCGATCGGGTGTCGGCGGTAACTTGGTAGTAATGTATAGCTGAGATCGATCGATTGGTAATTGGCGTTGCAAAGCTAGCCCCAAATATGTCTCACTTTGGCCGTAACCTCTGGCTGTCTCTAGATGGTTGATGCCCAGTTCGACGGCTTTGCTCACGGTTTGATAGGCTATTTCTGGATTAGCCAAACACCGCATCGTCCCCAGTGAGAATGCCGAAACTAATAGATTGGTGCGACCAAAACGACGATAGTGCAATGGGGAATACAGGGCGAAAAAATAGAGAGGCAATTCATTTATTTTACGCGATCGAAGATGGTCGATCGTCGAATTTAATCGGCATTACCGATTTGAAGTATGACTTGCTGCTTCTAGATCTCTTCTCTCCCAACTCCCAACTCAGATTAATCAATCCCCAAATAAGCTTCAATCACGCGCGGATCGTTTTGGACTTTTGTCGGCGTACCATCGACGAGATTAGTGCCTTCAGCCAGCACCCAAACTCGATCGCAGAGTGTCATAATCACATCCATATTATGTTCGATAATCAGGAAAGTCAGACCATCTTTCCGCCAATTGAGAATGTGACCGCAAATATCTTCAATTAAGCGGGGATTAACGCCCGCCGCTGGTTCGTCTAGTAAAATCAACTGCGGATCGGCCATTAATGCGCGACCGATTTCGAGGAGTTTCCGCTGCCCTCCCGATAAACCACCAGCATAGTCATTAGCTTTGGCACTCAATCCTACTGAAGTCAGGATCGACATCGCCTTGTCTTTCAATTCCCGTTGCTGTGACTGGACGAGTTTTGGTTGCAACAATACTTCCCAAATCTTCTCACCCGCTCGATCTTTGGCTCCCAATAGCATATTTTCCAATACGGACATTCTAGACAAAGCTTTAGCAACCTGAAATGTCCGTACCATCCCCAATCTCGCAATTTGATGGGGTTGCAGGGTATGAATTAACTTACCATTTAATTTAATTTGACCGGAATCTGGCCGAATAAAATTGGACAAAAGATTGAAAAAAGTCGTCTTACCAGCTCCATTGGGGCCGATTAAGCCAGTAATACTGCCAGTCGCGACTTCTATTCCGGCTGTTTGTACGGCTTTGACACCACCAAAAGTTTTACACAATCCCGTAGCAGCAAGTAATGGTTGCGTAGACATCGGCACGTAATTATTAGACATAGGGATTAGGTTTTAGGCTTTAGGCTTTAGGAATTAGGCTTTAGAGGGTTACATTACTCTCTTTGCGCTCCAAGATCGAAGCTATTTTGCTGCGATGAGAGTGTGTATTAAACACAGAGGTACACAGAGGACTCATGGAGGTACACAGAGGAAAGTCTCTAGTCTTTTTACGGGAAGGGAGTATTTACAACCATCACGAAAAAAATCATTAAACTATCAATTATCAATTAATTTACTTGCCCAACGTTAATTCTTCCTTTTTACCCAAAATACCTTGGGGACGCAAGACCATAATCAGCATTAAAACTAGACCGATAATCATCACGCGGAAGGCACCTTGTTGCGTTTCATCTAGATGCATCGCCCGAAAGACAGCCTTGAATGATTCATCGCGGGTAATGGAATTATAACCCCAGAAAATAATCGCGCCGATAATCGTACCGAGGTTATTACCCGAACCGCCGAGCATGACAATAATCCAGGCATTAAAGGTAATTAGTGGCTCGAAATTATCAGGAAAAACTGTACCATTCCAGGCATAAAAGGCTCCAGATAGACCCGCGATCGCACCGCCGAGCATGAAGGCTTGGAGTTTGTACCAAAAGACATTTTTACCCAGAGCTTTGGGTACTTCTTCATCTTCCCGAATTGCTTTTAAGATTCTACCCCACGGCGAATGTACCAACTTTTCGAGGCCGATATAGACGATCGCCAAGGCTGTCAAAGTCAGCAACATCAAGCCAGCACGCGGGTCATAAGTATAGAGCGATAATGCACCGCAAATGTACGCTGTCAGGACAAAAGCGATCGCGATCGCACCACCAATTAGCCGCGAAGTTTCTACCCGCATCCATAGCCACAATCGCCATAATGCCAACCCACAAATCGCTGTCAACCAGATAATTAAACCGATTCTCACGGGATACTCAGGCTTGAAATTAAATGGGACTGGATAGCCTTGTACTCCGAATGTCCCTTTGGTGAGCCAAGCTTCATTTTTGGCTACCAAGCGGACTAATTCTGATACCCCGATGGTAACAATCCCCAGATAATCTTCCCGCAGTCGCAAGGTGGAAATGCCAATTAGCAGTCCTAGCAGTGCAGATAAACCAGCCCCGATAAGTACGGCGATCGGGATTGGGACGCCCTGCATGGACAGCAACACGGTAGAATAAGCTCCGATCGCCATAAACGCGACATGCCCGAAGTTAATCAACCCAGTCACGCCCCACTGGAGATTTAGTCCCAAACTAAACAGGGCATAGGTGGCAGCAGAAATCGTCAAGAAGACAAAGTAAATGACCATCAGGCAGAATTTATGAGTTATCGATCG
>NZ_JANPGM010000255.1:0-6814 GCF_031423935.1 Chamaesiphon sp. VAR_69_metabat_338 | reverse complement strand
ATTTGGGATTCTTTAGTCTCAGTTAAGATCGATCTGATAGATCGATTAGATCGATCGAATTCTTTAAGATCGAAGCATCAAGTATGACGAAATTAATTATTTCTATCATCGTGGCGGTTTGGGTAGTAGCGATCGCGTTAGTATCAGTTCAAAATGCTAGCTTAGTCAACCTGCGGTTTGTATTCTGGAACTCGATCGATTTACCTTGGGGATTGGTATTGGCTGGGGGTGCCGCAATTGGCTTTTTCATGGGCGGTTGTATTCCTCTACTCGGCAATGGTGCTAGCGACGATCGCAAGTAGTGCAAAATCAAGTAGGGGCAATTCATGAAGCGGCGGTTTTATTCGGAGGTTCCCTCCGAATAAAAAAACCGACAAGACAGCGATTCGCGCACGCCTTTGTTCCCCGACGGTTTAGCGAATTAAGACATTGCCCCTACTTGAATTTGCATTGTCGCTCAGATGTTGTCAGTTCTGGATATTACCTACTTTACTGCTAAAAAAACTGGAGACTCGCGGCGGCAACCACTAACTCTGGCACCGCTTCAGCCGTCCAATTGCCCTCACAACTGCGTCCGGTATTTAAAATCAGCCGCAAGCTATATTTATGAGGGAAACCTTCGACTTGCATCCAGACTAAATCGCTTTCAGCTTCACAAGCGATGCTTTCTTCATCCATTAATTCGGATTGGATCGATCGCATATTATCTACCAATTGTCCCAGCAACCGACAAAAATCAGCCAGTTCGGTAGTTGTCAATTCAAATGCCCAATCATCACTGCCTACGAGTCCTGGATATTCAACAACGTCTGGATTCCAACCGATGCGCCAGCCAGTACCAGATTTGAGCACTTTTCCCATAACTTTTCCCTCAAAACAAAAGGAGGAGATTATTATCGAAATAATCTCCCCCTCACTCGATCGAATTTAAAAAGTCTAATCGCCCAAGATCTCTGGTTGAGTTAGCTCGTCAGACATCTCGATAATGGCACGCATGACTGGTTTGATCGTCGGGTCGTCAATATTATCGGATTCGTAACGGTGACGCTTCTTGGCTCTGTTTGCCACTTGCACGGTAATTTTGTAGCGGTTAGAAGCTGCGCCGATCAACTCCTCTGCTCGATAAGCGATCTGAATCGAGTCAAAGTGGGCTTGTGCGCGACGTTGAATCATATTTACTCCTAATGACAGTTGCAGTCTCTTTCTCTAGTGTACCTGATGAGTGGGGGCAATTGGGGAATTGGGGACTAGAGGACTAGGTAACTGGGCGACTTAAAACAATATTAGCTAAATCGGAACGCAGTTCCAACTCCCAACTCCCATACGGTGGTACAGCAACTCCCCGCTCCTCGCCCCCCGCTCAAATATCCTACTCACCCCGAAAAATTGCCGCAGCAACTTCGCGAAACTTATGTGGATCGCCTTCTGGGTAGGTTTGTTGTTGGCGTTTGCGCGCATACAGCTTTTCTAATGTGGCTTGCCAATCGTTGGTGTCGCTGGTGTGCTGGAGGCTCGATATCTGCTGCTCTAAAATCGGTTGCTGGGCTAAGATTTCGTTAATGTTGGCTTGAATGTTTTTTTGAGCCAGCCAAATGCGGGCAATGACAGCAAGATTGTCGTCTAGGTCTACTAGTAGATCGAAATGCGCCAAAATTTGTTGAGTCAGATCGGGATGAGAAATAGTACTGGCGATCGCTAATTCCTGCAATCCGTTAATCGCAGCATATCTGACGATCCACTCATGATCTTGAGAGGCGGTCAATAAGACTGTGGCGACTTTGGCTTGAGCGGAGCCGATCGATTCTGGTGCTAATTCATCCCAATGGAGCGTTCCTAAACCTCTAGCAGCGGCTCGTCTGACACTCAAGGCAAAGTCATTTATGGCCGCATCTAGTAACAGATCTAGAGCTTGCGGATCGCCAATTCCAGCTAATGCCCGCAGTCCCCAAGCTCTGGCTCCATAATTATACCCATCTAACAACTCTAACAACGGTTGTACCGCTGGCCGACCGATCGCAATCAAGCCCTCGACGGCAGCTACTGCTGCACCTGGATTGTTGTATCCCAAAGCAGTAATCAAGTGCGGTATTCCCGCTGCTAGCTGTGCCTGTGCCAACCTTTCGACTGCGGCTACCATCCGAGTGGCTGAATCTGCTTCGGCAATATCCTGAAGTAAGATTTTGAGTAAGTCAGGTTCGGTCATAATGATGTTGTAATTAAGTTGGTTCGCCACCACAGAAATTGCTTCAGTAGTGCCAGATGCCTGACTAGGGTGTTAGGAAAGCGAGTATTTTCTTCATTTTACAGCTACATTTAGACAAAAAAATCCCGAAATCATTTCCGATCGCTAACCCAATTGCTAACGGCTGGAGACGATTTCGGGCGGCTAGTCACTAGTCAACTAGCTCAAAGAATTGATCGCATAATCCAAGTAAGAATTCGCTTCGACGGCTGCGTCGCCAGACAAACCATGATTGGATTTGATGTACTTGAGAGCTTCAACGTACCAGCTAGGGGATAAGTCAAATGTCTTGTTGATTTCTGCCAAACCGCCGAGGAGATAATCATCCATCGGGCCAGTTCCGCCGACAACTAAACAATAAGTTACCATGCGCAGGTAGTAACCGATATCGCGCACGCACTTGGCTTTACCAACTTCGGTGGCTGCAAAGTTAGGACCTTGCATGGTGGTGGTGTAGGGGAATTTTTGGTAAACAGCATTAGCTGCACCGTTAGCTAGGGATTCGGCTTTTGCGGTTAAGCCTTTAGCTGCTGATAGGCTAGCACCGGCTTGGCGGAAGCGACCGAAGGCGACTTGCATTTCGGTGCTGCTCAAAAAGCGACCTTGGGAATCAGCGGTTGCTACTGCTTCGGTTAATGGCGTTTTCATGACTGGTTTTAATCTCGATCGAATGGTTTACAAATTTACAAACTTTGGTCTTCAGTCAACTAACAATCTAGGCAACTGCTGCTGCTGCACGATCGAAGTAACCAGCAACTTCAGAAATGATGGCACTACAATCGCCATTGGTGATGCCATTTTTGTCGGCAACGATTGCGACTGCTGCATCTTTCATTTTTTGAACGCCAGCGGCGACAGAGGAGCCAGGAGTTCCTAGTGCCAGGTAAGTTTCGCGTAAGCCGTTAAGACAACGATCGTCGAGGACGGATGCGTCGCCAGCGAAGATGGCGTAGGTGACGTAGCGGAGAATGATTTCCATGTCGCGCAAGCAAGCTGCCATCCGGCGGCTGGTGTATGCGTTACCACCTGGGGCAATCAGGTTGGGTTGCTCGGCAAATAAGCTTCGAGCAGCGTTAGCAACGATGGTGGAGGAGTTGGAGGTAATCCGGTTGACTGTATCCATCCGGATGTTACCTGCTGCAACCATGGCAGCTAAGGCATCTAGCTGACCAGTGCTGAGGTATTGACCTTGAGCGTCTGCTTGGGCAACAACCTTGGAGAATCCGTCTAACATATTATTTAATCCTGTTTGCGTTTAATAGTTTCGATCGTGCAGATTTATCTACCATGCTTGGCACTCGACTCTCAACATAGCTTAATAAATTCGAGCAAGCTCTCATAATTATAACTAGTTTTTCGGTAGCTGCTGTCGAGCGGCAACTACGTAACTTTAGCTACTAATGCTTTTAAGTTTATACAACTTTACGCGCCATGTTGCTTATCGGTATCAATATTTGTCACAAACGTTAATAATCTTTTTGCCATCGTACTTCTGGCTCGGCAGCTAGGTACCAAAGTGACATCACTTTTGCTCGGTCTGGGGCGCAAATTGCTGGTGGGCGATCGCGGCAGATCTCAGCTGATTGAAACAAGATCGAGATTGGCAAGCTCGTCTAGCATTTACCAGGTGGCTCTCATAATCGATCGCGGTAGTTCAGCTTCAACCCCATCACTGCTAGATCTAAACTACCGCGATCGAGGGATCGGTAGTGTAGTATATTATTCTCAATCTAGTGGTTCGCTCCAGCATGGCGAACGTGGCATTGTCATTTGAGACTCGATCGACACTTCACAGACAAGCGATGCCCCAACCGGAAAAAGTCGATCGAGGTGGATTTGAAGGTGAAAAGTCAGGATTTGGGGATGCAGTTGTAAATTAAATATTGAGGAGTTAACTCATGTCAGAGCCAAACGGAGTGATGATGCAGTACTTTCATTGGTACTTACCTCCAGACGGCAGCCTGTGGCATCAACTCGCCCGGGATGCCCAAGACTTGGCTGCAGCGGGTTTCACCGCACTGTGGTTGCCGCCAGCTTATAAGGGTAACAATGGCAGTAATGATGTCGGTTATGCCGTCTACGATCTCTTCGATCTAGGGGAATTCGACCAGAAGGGGTCGATCGCGACCAAATATGGTACCAAAGATGAGTATTTAGCCGCGATCGAGTGCGCACATGCCGTGGGGATTCAGATTTATGCTGATATCGTCCTCAATCATCGGTTGGGCGCGGATGCCCAAGAAGAGTTTGAAGCCACCCCCCTCGATCCGAATAATCGCTGGCAACAGATCGATGCCTATCAAAAAATCGAAGGCTGGACGCACTTTACCTTCCCCGGTCGTCAAGGTAAATACTCCCAGATGGAATGGCATTGGTGGCACTTTGACGCGATCGACTATAACGCCTACAATCCTCAGCAAAAGGCAGTTTACCTGATTAAGGACAAGACATTTGCGCGCAATGTCGATCTGGAAAAAGGTAATTTTGATTACTTGATGGGGTGCGATCTCGATGTCGATAGTCCCGAAGTTCGGAGTGAATTGAAAGCTTGGGGCCAATGGTATCTAGATACGACCAAGATTGATGGTTTGCGACTAGATGCCGTCAAACATATCGATGCCAGATTTTTCTATGATTGGCTCAAGCATCTCAATGACTATGCCAAAAAAGATGTATTTACCGTTGGTGAATACTGGTCTTATGATGTTGATGCCCTCGATTATTTTATCACCGCAACTGAAGGTAAAATTCATTTATTTGATGCGCCGTTACATAATAATTTTTATAATGCCAGCGTTCGGGGTCGCGATTACGACCTCCGCCAGATTTTTGATGAAACTCTAGTCAAACAGCGACCTACTTTTGCCGTCACCTTTGTGGAAAACCATGATTCTCAACCCCTGCAATCCCTCGAATCAGTGGTAGAAAACTGGTTTAAACCGCTCGCTTATGCTTTAATTTTGCTGCGCGAAGCTGGTTATCCCTGCGTATTTTATGGCGATTATTATGGCGCGAACTATCGCGATCGCGGCAGAGATGGCCGAGAATATGACATCGGATTGACCTCTCATCGGGCGATTCTCGATCGACTGCTAGCTGCTCGCCGTCACTTTGCTTATGGCATTCAGCACGATTATTTCGACCATCCCAATACCGTCGGCTGGACGCGCTTGGGCGATGCCGAGCATCCCGATAGTATGGCTGTCGTCATGGGTAATGGCGAACCTGGCACCAAATGGATGGATGTCGGCAAACCAAATACTACTTATATCGACTTTACCAAAACGATCGAAACACCAGTTGTAACTAATACTGATGGTTGGGGTGAATTTGGCACTCATGGCGGCTCGGTTTCCGTGTGGATACCAATAAAATCGAGACAATTAAATTCATAGTAATTAACTAAAATTAAAGCGATCGATTGCATTTTTCTAACTAATAGATATCTGTAATCTCCAATCTTTATCGCCCTTAACCTATGGATACTAAGAGTTTAATCAATCGTTAACCTAATGATAATCAATGATTGGGTATGGTTGCGCTAAGATGAACCCGATCTCAAAAAAAGTGAACGATCTGCATCTGTACGCTCGTCAAAACTTAAAAATTTGAAATCGGTGTCTTCCCAATCAAATCGACAACTACACCCATGTTATTCACTAATTTCGGTCGGATTACCACTCTTACTGCTGTAGCCATATCAGTTTTTGGCACTCAATTTGCCGCACTAGCAGATGTTACCCTCAGTGGGGCTGGAGCAACTTTCCCCCAGCCTTTGTATGAGAGATACGCGCGGGAAATTCGTAAAGCGCATCCGGATTTAAAGATTAACTATCAAGGGATTGGTAGTGGTGGCGGCATCAAACAAACGATCGCCGGTACTGTAGATTTTGGTGCTAGCGATGCGGCAATGACTGATGGCGAAATGGCTAAAGTTAAAGGTGGCGTGCTATTGATTCCGACTGCTGGTGGTGCGGTATCTGTCGTCTACAACTTACCTGGTGTCAAGGGTCTGAAGCTTTCCAACAAAGTCCTGAGTGACATTTTTCAAGGTAAAATCACGACTTGGAACGACCCGCAAATCGTCCAAGATAACAAAAGTGCCAGCTTGCCCAGCGGTGCGATCAAACCAGTAGTTAGAGCTGATGGTAGCGGTACGGCCTTCATCTTTACCAATCATGTCAGTGCCATTAGCCCAGAATTCAAAGCCGCAGTCGGTGCGAGCAAAGAACCAAAATGGCCGTCGGGCTTCTTAAAAGGTAAAGGTAATCCTGGCGTCGCGGGTTTGGTCAAACAAACTCCAGGTAGTATTGGCTTTGTAGAATATGAATTTGGTCTTAAAAATGGCCTCAGTGCTGCTGCGGTGCAAAATGGTAGCGGTAAGTATGTTGCGCCATCGCTCAAATCTGCCAACCAAGCTTTGGCTGATGTTCAGTTCCCCGAAAATTTCCGCGCCTTTGATGTCAACTCGACTCAAGGTTATCCGATCGTTGGTTTGACTTGGTTGTTGATTCCCAAAGCTCAAAAAACACCTGCAAAAGCTCAAGCAGTCAAAACGATGGTGAAGTGGAT
>NZ_JANPGM010000254.1:0-10844 GCF_031423935.1 Chamaesiphon sp. VAR_69_metabat_338 | reverse complement strand
AGGACTCTTCGCTACTCCCTATCCCCTATTCCCTATTCCCTATTCCCTAATTAAGGTAATTCCACCGATGTCGGTTTGGCGATATGCGGTAATCCCCAGCCGAGTTTTTCGCGCAGGATTTTGAAGTATTCGGGCGGTTGGAGGCGGATAAATTTGGCGGGGTAAGGAGATCGGGCGATGTGAATGCTAAATTCTGGGAGGATATAACAGCCGCCGTTGCCATCTACGACCATCACCAGGCGATTGGGGTTAGCAGAATTGATGATGACGGGTTCGGTGTCGGAAAAGACTAGGGCGCGCGAAGCGAGGGAATGAGGGCAGATCGGGACTAACTGGAGCGCATCGACACCAGGGGCGACAACGGGGCCGCCAGCACTGAGAGAATAGGCGGTAGAGCCAGTCGGTGTCGAGAGAATGACGCCATCGGCGGCAATATCGACAGGTGCGTGTCTGCCGACGGTCACTTCAAAGTGACACATACTCGTTAAAGGTTCGCGATGGATCACCATCTCATTGAGACATAAGGCTTCCCACAACAGTCTGTCGCTCTCTCTGACTTGGATCGTGAGCATCGCGCGTTCTTCGACTTGGTAGTCGCCCGCGATCGTGCGTTCGATCGCTTCTGGTAGCTGATTGATGTAGGTTTCGGTCAAAAAACCCATGTGTCCGGTATTGACTGTCAGTAAGGGGATACCGCAAGGTGCCACCTGTCGAAAAGCAGCTAAAACCGTACCATCGCCCCCCAGGACGATCGCAAAGCTCATCCGATCGTCAAAACCTGGCGGACATAGTGAATCGATCGGAATATGTGAAATTGGCCGATCCGATTGGCAGTAGCCTAAGATGCCACCTTTGGCGGCGGCTGAATGAACTTCCCAACCTTGAGCTGTCAGTTTTGCGTCGATTTCCTGGGCAATCCGACAAGCAACGGGTTTACCCTCGTTATAGATTATGCCTACTTTTGGCACGGATGCAGTCCTACTTCAAATTGGCTCTGGATAAACATTTCTAACTGTGGAGAGCAATGGCGCGATCGTCTTAACAATGCTCCCGATGCTACTGCGGCACGCTCCATTGATTCGACTCTGGGCGTACGCAAAATTGCTGTTACTAGCTAGATTCTGATTATCGCATATTCGATACCCACAATCTGAGCGATCGCGGGGATCGCTGAGTTAGCATCACTCTCTATTTCCGGCTGCGGGGTTTTTAGTACATCATTTTTTTCTTTTTCTGTTTGGCCGCTTGAACTTCTTTTTGTTTGTTCTTTTCGTAATCTAGTTCTTTGAGCTTGCGGAGAATTCGGCTGAAGTATTCTTGCAGATAAGCTTCTAGGGTGCCGATTTCTTTCGGCTCGATCCCAAAAATTTGGTAGACTTCTTGCATATCAGCCGCGAGGGGCTTGCCAGTTGCCAAGACTTCGGTAAAGGCTAATCGATCGGCGGAGTTCCAACTCCACTCAAAGAATCGCAACGTTTGTCTGAGCACTCGAATCAGACCGATCGGTATATTCGTCGTTTTAGCTTCTTTGCCAGATTGCAGCTCGCAGTAATTGATAATTTCGCGACCGCTCCAAGCGCGATTGCCGACGACTGGAAAGCTCCGGTTGTGGGTTTCTGGCACCGAGAGTGCTTTGACGGCGAACTTGGCAACATCTTGAGTATCCATGTAAGCGATCGGCGAAGATTCGCCAGTCATCCACACGGGTTGTCCCTCTAAGGTTGGGATCGCAAATTGACCGATCAATCCTTGCATGAATCCTGCCGGACGCAGAATCGTATAATTCAAACCTGATTCCGCCAGAAATAGCTCCGTACACCGCTTGATTTCCATCAAGGGGACGTTGGGGTAATTCTCAGCTCCAAGAATCGAGAAGAAGATAAATCGCTCGACTTTAGCTGCGACTGCGGCTTGGATTAGTGCGACCTGTCCGTCCCAGTCCACCTTTTTAATGCTTAAGGCATCTGTAGCTCTAGCAGTAGCGGCATCAATTATCGCCGTTACACCTTCTAACGCAGGTGCCAGGGTACTAGGATCGCAGAGATTGCCGATGACTAATTCGGCTCCCCATTCTTTGAGGAAGGCGGCTCTGCGCGAACTACGCACCAAGCAACGGACTTTATAGCCCTCATCCAAGGCGCGGCGTGCGATCTGTCTACCCAAGGTACCTGTGGCACCAACGATTAATAATGTCATTTATAGAGAATAATTAAAAATTATTAAGACTATTTTTTAAAATTTTAGCAGAAATATCTCATGTTTGTTAACAATAATTCACATAAGAGTTTAGAGCGCGGAGTGGGGAGCGAAAAGTGCGGCACGGTCGGATGACCCGCCCAATGGTCTTGGGGTCTCACCTTTTTTGATGGAGAACCCGTCCAAAAGTGAGCCGCAAGTGAAGCACCTTTTCAAGAGAGCGGGGAGCGGGGTTTAATCTTACTCCCATCGCTGATTGTGGGTTATTCTTCTTCTGGCCCTTGAATCTTGAGAAACAAGAATCCCAGGCTCAAGCCGACTAAAATCAAGCTTGAAGACAAAATTGCCGCATTAAAAATTTCACCAGCCATGATGGAAGAACTCCTTAGATTTATTAAATAACAGATTTATGGTGCCCGCGACTACGGGGATCGCCTCATGTATCGTAACAGTATATTGGAAGTAAGCGATCGACACACTGGGACGCGATCGATCCCTTCCTAAGATCGTCAAACTTGTCACCAGTCCAGCCATGAGTAGCGATTTTTTATTACCAGTAGGCGATCGATATCAGTTGCGGCTGCTGCAACTGAACGATGCCCCAGAACTGTTCGCGTTGACCGATGCAAATCGGAGTTATTTACGCCAATGGCTGCCGTGGCTGGATGTTGTGACTCGGGTGGAAGACACGCAAGACTTTGTTACCAAAACGCTCGTGCAATTTGCCGAGCATGAAGGCTTGGTAGCGGCGATTTGTGAGAGTGGCAAGATTGTAGGGACGGTCGGATTTAACCGGATCGAGCAATTGAATCGGATTGGTTATATTGGCTATTGGTTAGCTGAATCCGCACGAGGTAAGGGAATTATGACCGACTCTTGCCGCAGTTTAATTAATTATGGGTTTACGACACTGAAACTCGATCGCGTTGTCATTGCTTGCGCTACCGGCAATCACCGCAGTCGCGCGATTCCGCTCCGACTCGGTTTTACCCATCAAGGTGTCGTTCGCGATGCCGAATGGCTTTACAAAGAATTTGTAGCGCACGATATCTACGCTTTGAATGTTGAAGACTGGAAAAAAGCAGCGATCTATTTACCGAGTAATCAATCATGAGCAACCCTAGACTCGTTATCACCTTGGGCGATCCGGCTGGCATCGGGACAGAAGTTGTGCTCAAAGCTTTGGGCGATCGATCTGGCTCGGCTGAAGATCTAACCCTCATCGGCAATCGTGACTTATTAATCGATCGCTATCACTACCTCCGCCAGCAGATCTCTACCACCGTCGAGTTAGCCAATCCAGCCGACCTAAACATTATCGATGTGCCCTTGGCTCCAGCGATTCGCGATGGCATCGAGATCGGTCGGGGAAATGCGGCAAGTGGGGCGGCAAGTTTTGCCTATTTGGATTTGGCGATCGATCGAACGTTAGCAGGGGAGTTTGACGCGATCGTCACCGCACCGATCGCCAAATCCGCTTGGCTAGCAGCGGGACATCATTTTCCCGGTCAAACCGAATTACTAGCGGCTAAGGCGCAGCTAGACCGCTTTGGGATGTTATTTGTCGGCGTTTCTCCCCACACTGGTTGGACATTAAGAGCCTTGTTAGCGACGACGCATATCCCCTTAGCAGAGGTGCCGCAGACGTTGACGCCCGAACTACTCAGTCTTAAGTTGGGGTTATTAGTAGAGTGTTTGCAGTCGGATTTTGGTTTGGAGTCGGGTTCGATCGCGATCGCGGGACTAAATCCACATAGTGGTGAAGGTGGACAATTAGGACGGGAAGAGGTGAACTGGCTGGATGACTGGTTGGTGCAGGCACGCCAAGTTTATCCCCAGTTCGAGCTAATCGGACTTCTACCACCAGATACGATGTGGGTTAAACCCGGACAAGCTTGGTTTGGGACTCATCCCCAGCCCCAAGCTGCCGATGCTTATTTAGCTCTGTATCACGATCAAGGGTTAATTCCCGTGAAATTAATGGCTTTCGATCGAGCGATAAATACGACAATCGGGTTGCCATTCGTGCGGACTTCGCCGGATCATGGCACGGCATTTGATATTGCCAGATTGGGAATTGCGGACGCACTGAGTATGCGATCGGCGATCGATCTAGCCGCTCAGTTAGTCGCTTCGAGAACTCAGATCTAAACTTGTTCCCATCACTCTTAAATCCTGGCTTGGCTGGTTGCTCAATTCCCCTGAAATGATGGCTTTCGATCGATACGACAATTGGATTGCCATTCGTGCAGACTTCGCCCGATCGTGGCACGGCATTCGATATTGCCAGATTGGGAATTGCCGACGCACTGAGTATGCGATCGGCGATCGATCTGGCTGCGAAGTTAGTTACCACTCGCGCTCCTCACTAAATCGCAAATCTCGACCTATAGTTACTTAGACGATCGGTTGTTGTATTATGAATGGACATCCGATTTCTCTGTGCCGATGCGTCGCGATACGATCTTCTACCAACTATTTCAGCAATCTCCCGCGCTCCTATTCGAGCTGATTGCCAACCCACCCTCAAATGCTGCTGACTATACCTTTGACTCAATTGAAGTCAAAGAAACTAGCTTTCGGATCGATGGTGTATTCCTCCCGCCCGATCGCAGCGGTATTATCTACTTTTGTGAGGTTCAGTTCCAAAAAGACGACCTGCTTTACGAAAGATTCAATAGCGAAACTAGCGTTTATCTCTATCGTAATCGCGAGCGATTTCATGATTGGCGGTCTATTGTCATTTACCCCAATCGTGGCGTCGAGCAACAAAGACTAGAAGTAGTCAGCGATTTGCTTGCTAGTGGCCGAATTACACGGATCTATTTAGATGAACTGCTAGAAATTCAGCAGCCCCCACTCGGTTTAGACCTGATACTGCTGACTATTCTAGATAACGATCGGATAGTTGCTAAAGCCAAAACCCTCATCCGGCAGTCACAGCAGCTACCAAATAGCCGTGCAATAATAGACCTAATATCGACGATCGTGGTTTACAAGTTTACCAGCTTAACAAGAACTGAGGTAGAAGCAATGATTGGGATTACCTTACAAGAAACCAGAGTCTATCAAGACGCTAAGGCTGAAGGCAAAGCTGAAGGAGTGAATGAAGGGCGTCAAGTGGAGGGTCAATCTTTGATTCTGCGACAATTATCTCGCCGATTTGGGACACTACCCGTAGAAGCAAATACTAAAGTTTTGGCTCTAAATTTGGAACAACTAGAAAATCTGGGCGAAGCGTTACTGGACTTCGATCGAGTGTCAGATTTGATGAGTTGGTTAGAGACTAATCGTTGAAAGGTTAGCCGTTCCAGCGCGTGCCCACCTAGTAGATCTTGTCTTGGGTTCGGGATCGAACAGAAGACGGTACTCTTCAGTTAAAATCTAGATTGGCGCACAGTTACTGCAACTGGTACCGCATAACTGTTAACTGCGAACATCTGGCACGGCGATACTCATGAGCGAACTCGAACAACAACTAGCAACACTCCAAGCGACGGCACAGGATGCGATCGCGCAAGCTCCGACACTAGAAGCATTAGAGCAGCTCCGAGTCAATTATCTGGGCAAAAAGGGCGAAGTGTCCAAAATTTTGGGTGGGATGGGCAAACTGTCAGCGGAAGAGCGTCCGGCCATTGGAGCGGCGGCGAATGTCGTTAAAGATGCGATTCAGGCGCAGCTCGATCGAGCCAAAACCGACTTCCAAGCGGCGCAAATTCAGGCACAATTAGCCGCTGAGACGATCGATGTGACGATGCCCGGTGTGTATTATCCCCAGGGGCGGATTCATCCGATTAATTCGACGATCGATCGAATGGTGGATATTTTTGTCGGTATGGGCTATACGGTGGCGACTGGGCCGGAAATGGAGACGGATTACTACAATTTTGAGGCTTTGAATACGCCGCCAGATCATCCAGCGCGGGACATGCAGGATACGTTCTATCTCCCCGATGGCAATCTCCTGCGCACCCATACTTCTTCGGTACAGATCCATTATATGGAAGAGAATGAGCCGCCGATTCGGATTATTTCACCAGGACGTTGTTATCGGCGAGATACGGTGGATGCTACACACTCTGCCGTCTTCCATCAAATTGAAATCCTGGCGATTGCCCCAGATCTGACGTTTACCGATCTTAAGGGTACGATTAAAGAATTCTTGACTCAAGCCTTTGGGATGGAGTTACCGATTCGGTTCCGTGCTAGCTATTTCCCATTTACAGAGCCGTCAGCCGAAGTAGATGTCCAATGGCAGGGGCGATGGCTGGAAATTATGGGCTGTGGCATGGTCGATCCGAATGTGCTGACTAAAGTGGGGCACGATCCGGAAGTCTATAGTGGGTTTGCGGCTGGCTTTGGGGTCGAACGGTTGGCAATGGTGCTGCATCAAATCGATGACATTCGGAAGCTGTATGGGAGCGATCTTCGCTTCCTAAAACAATTCTAGTCGCTCGATCGACAAGCCGCAGTTATACTCCTTTCCCGTTAAAAGATGAAGAATTTCTGGTGACAGGCAGGGTGTGTATTTAACACGGAGGGACACAGAGGACACACAGCGATTTGCGTTCGTCGGGTTCCCCGACGTAAGAAGCGGCGTTTTTATTCGGAGGTGCCCTCCGAATAAAAAAACGACAAGACAGCAAATCAAGACAGAGGCTCACGGAGGTAAATTCTCTCTTTCGCTGGGATTGGAGTAAAGCTCTTGTCTCGATCGAGTTGAGATGAGGACGGAAATTAGTAAATTGTCCTCATCTCAACGCTGTTTATCAATTCTCAATTATCAACTATCAATTACCAACGGCGGGGCAAACATTGAGTGCAGTCGGTAGTAATGACAGTACCGCCAGTAGAGATGATTACTGGTTCTGCTGGTGGTGGCTCGGCACAGACTTGGAGTGCGTTAGAAACGATCGCGAGCGCAGCAAATAGTCCATAACTGAGAAACTTACGCATGATTGAGACCAAAATCGGGGGGTCTCTACAATCTAACTAGTAAATTTCCGACCTACTGTGAACTAAATCACCTCCTGTACTACGCATCGATCGCGTCTAAATGCGATCGACTGGATACCGATGCTCCTGATACAGGCGCAGGGCAAATTTGCCTGCTGGGGTGGCTTGTGCCTTGCGAATGTCGGTTTGCATCTGGGTGGGCAGAACGTCAAGCGGAGTGGGTTTAATGTGGTGTTCTGGTGGTTGCAGGATTGGTGCGGCGAGAGCGGCAAAGGTAATATCGATCGCTGAAAATCGATCGCCGAGTAAATATTTGCGCCCATCAGCGAGCAAGCCATCTACTCGATCGAATACAATTTCAATCTCTCGACAAGATTCGGTAGCAGAGGTATCGGTAATATCGAAATTCGATCGCACGATCTTGCCGACCTTAGGAAAGATAATCGGAAATAGTAATTTCTCCCAAAACGGTACGCCTAAAGTCCACTTCGGATAAAGTAATTTGGGCGTGATGATATAAGAATAGCCCCAGCGGCGGGTATGTACGCCCAGAGTGCTATTGAATAATGTTTCTAATTCGGTACTGAGTAGCTGGATTTTGGGATCGATCGGATATAACTTTTCAGGATATAGCCTATCTAAATACCGCAAAATATCGGTCGAATCTGTGGCCACACCAGTATCTGTAACCAACACAGGCACGCTCGTACCACCATGCTTTTTAGTCGCATTGCGATGAAATGGCGGCATGTGCGCCATTTCCTGATAGGGAATTTGTAAGTAATCTAGTGCCCACCGTGCTTTTTCACTGTAATGGCTGACGGGAATCGTAATCAGTCGAAAGTTAGTCGGCATCAAATTTCTCCTAATTTGCAACTGTTATGGATCGATTGCTGTCTTGACGCTAAGTATTAGTATATGAATCAGTGAGATTTTGAGCAACCCAGAGGGCAACTTGCAATCGATCGCGGAGATTTAAATAGTTAAAAATATTAGTGACATAATTTTTGACTGTCCCTTCTGTCAGGTGCAGATCGAGAGCGATTTCACGATTACTTTTGCCTTTACCAATTAGTTTGAGGATTTCGATCTCATTATGATTGAATTGTTCGAGCACTGCTAATGTAGCTGATGGTGTCATCGTAGACTCTGGGATTCGTGCAAATACCTTGAGTGCGATCGCCGGATCGAGTTGTCCGAAACCGCGATCGAGACTGCGAATCGTGGTCGCCAATTGTTGTGAAGGCGTACTTTTGAGGATATAACCCAATGCACCATTTTGCAGCGATTGACAGATATATTCATCTTCATCAAATGTGGTCAATACCATAATCCGAATCCACGGAAACCGCTGATGGATGACTTTAGTGGCCTCGACACCATCACAGATCGGCATCCGCACATCCATCAAAATTACGTCAGGACGTAGTGTTTCGGCCAGTGAGATTGCCTCTTCACCATTGCTAGCTTCGCCGACAACTTCGATATCTAGTTCGAGGTTGATTAATGCCGCTAATCCTTGCCTGAAAATAACTAAGTCGTCAACTAATAAGAGGCGAATCATTTTGATAGTTGATAGTTGATAGTTAATAATTGATAGCTAAGTTGCAGGCGCAATATTAACTCGGTACGAATATTTTAATTTGTGTGCCTTGGCCGATGTTGCTATCAAGATGAAATTCGCCACCTAAACATTGCACGCGTTCTTTCATATTTCTCAACCCAAATCCGGCATGAGGTCGATCGAGATCGAAGCCATTACCATTATCACAAATTTCTAGAATAGTGCCGCGATCGACGATCCTACTGTCGATCGTTACCTGATCGGCTCCAGCATGTTTTTGAATATTGGTAATTGATTCTTGAATGATGCAATAAAGTTGATAGCTAGATTGAAGTGATAATGATGGGAACCGGACATCGACGCTTATCTGAAATGAATGATTTTGCTCTGCTAAGGCACCGATCGCTTCAGTGAGATCGAAATTCGATCGCTTCATCGTGCCCAAGGCTTGACGGACATTATCTAGAGCTTGAGAGCTGAGTTTTTTAGCGAGATCGATCGCTTGTTGCGCTCGTGCTGGTTCGGTAGATTGGACTCTTTGCGCGAGTTCGATTTGCACATCTAGAGACGTAAGCGAATGCCCTAATGTATCGTGAATATCGCGAGCGATCCGATTGCGCTCCAAGTCTATGGCTAGCGTTTCTACTTGTTTAGTGAGTCGATCGGCTTTTTCACGAGATTTCTGCTCTTCCACCCAAACATTACCAAGTAGTAGAACAAATATACAATCAATAACATGACTAAGACTATAGCCAGTTATCATCCTAGATGGATTTAGGTATAATTTTAGATCTACATTTAGCATAAAGTGAATTATGTCTGGCACGCGGGCAATATAGCTAAGACTAATTGCGATCGTAAAACCAATTGCAATTGTAATTATTTCTTTTCTGGGTAGCAAAAAACATCCTTTCAAGAAACAAGTGCAATAGAGAGCAAAGCTATCAAAATAGTAGTGTTCTGCAACAACAATAGCGGAAGCTGACAGCAGGATATAAATTCTTCTTTGCCAATGAGCAAAGTCAATAGGGAAAAATAAAATCAGGGAAACAAATACTAACGCATATAAAATTGTGTATTCGACTATAAATGGAGAATGCTGCAATCTAGGGTTTGTACAAATCGCCCAAATACTAAAAGCTAAAATGAATATTTCGATAATCAGAAGCGAACGTCGCATCCTGATGTAAGTGGGTTGTAGACTTGTCATCAGAGATTTTCTTAGGTGGAGGCTGCGCCTATGATGGATATTTATTAGATCCTAAGTCAATCGCGTAATCGATCGGTATGACTTTTGTCATATTTTATATGACCTTTGTTAATATCCAAATCCAGAGCAGCTGGGTTACTCTGTACTAAATGTGTAATCGTGTAGCATTTTGCGTATAAACGTACTCTGTCAGCATTAGTGTTTTTACTAATTTCCTAGCAGGATCGAGCAGTGAAACTTCATGCCTGTGGATGGCTAGATGCGAACCAGAGAGAGACAGTGACCTGTCAAACAGCTTATTTCGATCGATTTAACTCAACTTTATGAGGAGATAACTATGTCCGATTCACAATTTGATGCCCAATACGAGCTGTTATCGAAAGCAGTTAGTGTATATTCAGATTCTAAAACTAAACCTTTGGCAGAGCAGGCATTTGATGCCCTTGGCTATAAAATCGATCGGGTGTTCGATCCTTACTCTGATGGCGGCCAAGCAATTGGTCTTAGCTCCAAGGATGGCAGCAAACCACCAGTACTAGTGCTGCCAGGAGGAGCGAGTGGAAATCCGATTAGTGTTGGGAACGAAGAGTTTACTGCCAGCAAGCAAGCCATTCAAGACTGGATCGGCAGCATTACCAGCGACAAACAGGCTAACCCCCAAGGATTCAAGCCAGATGTCACAGGACTAAGTCGGGGGGGATCGTTAACTCAACTCACAGCTAGCGCGTTTCCCACTTTAATCGGCTCGGCGGTGACATTTGTATCGCCAGGAATAGATCGAGCGACTGCCGATAAATTTACTGAAAATGGTGGCGATCCCAGTCAAGTCAGGCACTATATAACTGACGGAGACTATCGCAGTCTGGGCGGCGATGCCTTTATTCCTGGAAAAGTGACAGTTGGTACTTATGAAACACC
>NZ_JANPGM010000253.1:0-2963 GCF_031423935.1 Chamaesiphon sp. VAR_69_metabat_338 | reverse complement strand
GAAGAAAGTGAGTCAGAAGATTGGAGCGAACATTCAGGAGGAAGGAGACTAGACCAAAAATTATAGAGTATCTAAGCTCTACTATTTTCTCCCCGCTCCGCGCTCCCAACTCCCAACTCCCAACTGATGATAGAGTGTACAGGTGGATTAGCAATAGAGTCGCGGGGAGCTTAGCGTCGGTGAAAATTTTAGTAGTTGGGAATGGTGGTCGAGAACACGCGATCGCCTGGACATTATTGCAATCTCCTCAAGTCACTCAAGTCCTCTGCGTCCCTGGTAACGGCGGTACCGCGCTACTCGATCGCTGTCAAAATCTCTCGTTTAGAATGGATGATTTCGGCGGGATCGCCCGGTTTGCCGAAGTTAACGGGGTATCGCTGGTAGTAGTGGGGCCAGAAATGCCGCTGTCACTAGGGATTACTGACTACTTACAAAATCGCAATATTCCGGTATTTGGCCCCACCCGAGCTGGTGCCCAAATTGAGTCTAGCAAAACTTGGGCTAAGTCCATCATGGAAGAAGCGAGAGTACCGACGCCAAGCTCGGCAACTTTTACAGATGTGAATACTGCCCGCGCCTATATCGAGCAGCAAGGTGCGCCGATTGTAGTGAAGGCTGACGGACTGGCTGCTGGCAAAGGTGTGGTGGTTGCGGAAACTTTACATGACGCGCTGAATGCGGTGGAGCTATTATTTGCCCAGGGTTATGGCACGTTACTGATCGAAGAATACGTAACTGGTCAAGAAATATCTGTCATCGCCCTCACCGATGGTAAAACGATTCGTTCTCTGCTCCCCGCCCAAGATCACAAGCGCATTGGCGATGGCGATACCGGCGCAAATACGGGCGGCATGGGTGCCTATGCGCCAGCACCACTAGCCACCCCTGCGCTGATGAAGCGGATCCAGTCTGAGGTGCTAGAACCCACCCTCGCGACCCTCAAACGCCGACGCATCGACTATCGCGGTGTCTTGTATGCCGGATTGATGATTACACCCAATGGCGATCCCAAAGTATTAGAATTTAATTGTCGCTTTGGCGATCCAGAAACCCAAGCAATCTTGCCGTTACTGACGACGCCGCTAGTAGAATTACTCTTAGCCTGTGTCGAGCAGCGACTAGCCGCTTTACCCCCGATCGAGTGGAAGCCAGCAGTATCAACCTGTGTAACGATCGCCGCTCAAGGCTATCCCGGCAGCTACGAGCGCGGTAAAGTCATTAGTGGGATCGATGCTGCCAAGGCTGATAGTGCGATCGTCTTTCATGCTGGCACCAAAATCGAGCAAAACCGACTAGTTAGCGATGGCGGCAGAGTCTTAAGTGTCACGAGTATCGCCCCCGACTTTGTCACCGCGATCGATCGCGCTTATCAAGGCGTAAGATCGATTAACTTTGAAGGCATGTATTATCGTCAGGATATCGCCCAACGTGCTTTGGGATAGGGGATAGGGGATAGGGGATAGGGAATAGAGCATTTAAATGCAATCATTATCACCTAAGTCCCCCAGTCCCCCAGCCCCTACCCCCTATTCCCTATCCCCTATCCCCTCTTATGCAACGTCGATCCTTTCTATTCACCATTGGTAGTCTGGCATTGGGGACTGGCTTAACTAGTTGTCAGGGTCAAGATCGATCGATGCTGCGATTGTTGGCACTCAAAAACTCGCTGCCACAGCAATTATTGAGTGGCTTTAGCCGATCGTTTGAGTCGAATAAACCTAAAGTTGAATTGGCATTTGAGGGTCAATTTACCGAAATTCTGACTCAGCTTCAAGAATGGTATCAAACGGGAAAAGCCGATGGGAAGGGATTAAAGATTCCGTTCTTACCGCCACCCAAAGATGCGGCATATATTCCTAACTTAGTGAGTGTTAGCGATGCTTGGCTGGCAACTGCAATTGCCAAAAAATCGATCCAACCGATCGAGACTCAGGAGTTAACTAATTGGGGCAAACTGGAAACTCGCTGGCACGAATTAGTCCGACGCGACGCGCTGGGCAATCGCAGTGAAAAGGGTCAAATTTGGGGCGTGCCCTTTCGCTGGGGGACGACAGTAATTCTCTATCGTCGCGACAAGTTGGCAGAGCATAATATTCCGATTCCGCAGGATTGGCAAGATTTGTGGCATCCGCAATTAAGACAGCGAATTTCGCTGTTAGATCGATCGCGTGAAGTTATCGGTTTGACGCTCAAAAAGTTAGGCGAATCCTACAATGCTGAAGATTTAGCTAAAATTACTAATCTGAAATCAGAACTCCAAAAACTACACCAACAAGCTAAGTTTTATGGTGCTGAAAATTATCTCCAACCGCTAGTCATGGGCGATACGTGGGTGGCAGTAGGTTGGTCTTTGGATGCGATCGATCTAATCCAAAAAAATCCCAATATTGGCGCGATCGTTCCGACATCCGGCACGGCAATTTCTGCCGATCTGTGGGTACGCCCAGCATTATCGACTAAGTTGTCATCAGCAGAGCGTCTGGCTGCGAGTAATGCCGATCGACTCAAGCTCGATCGGCAATGGCTCGATTATTGTTTGCAGCCACAATTTAGCAACCAAATCTCACTATACACAGCGGGAGCAGCACCATTGCTAACTAGCCTGAAGACAAGCGAAATTTCCCCAGACATTCAAAAAAATCCCCTAACTTTACCACCTAAATCTGTTTTAGATAAAAGTGAATTTATCTATCCATTAATACCCAGTAGCAAGCAGCAATTCGATCGACTCTGGCAAGAGATTCGGCAAACAAAAGTTGTTTTGACGTGAGTTGTACGTTCGGAGTAAGCCGTGAGGTTTGCAACATTCGATCGAGATCGAATTACAGGGTGCGTTGTCGCATTCTCGTAGCGTCTGCATTTGGAGAAGCATAGCGCACTAAGGAGTAGTAAATCTGGCGTTGCTGAATTTATATATGAAACGCACCTGAAATTTAAGGTAGGGGCAATTCATGAATTGCCCC
>NZ_JANPGM010000252.1:0-5068 GCF_031423935.1 Chamaesiphon sp. VAR_69_metabat_338 | reverse complement strand
CCACAGGACGATCGTCCGATCGAAACTACCACTGATCAGGGTTTTGCTATCGGGACTGATGGCCAGAGATCGCACTGAGGACTGGTGTTGAGCCAAATGTTGGATGCAAGTGCCAGTGTTCAAATCCCACAGCGCGATGCTCTCATCCCAACTGCCGCTGGCGAGTAATTTGCCATCGGCACTCACCGCTAGGGCAAATACCCCCTTGAGACTATCGGTGAAAGTATGCACGATCTTGCCAGTATCGACTTGCCACAATTTAATCGTCTTATCAAAACTCCCACTCACCAGCTTGGTACCATCGGGTATAAAACTCAGACACCGCACCCAGTCGCCATGTGCCTCGATCGTTTGCTGCAGGTGCCAAGTTGGCTTAGACCACAGATCGCCGCTCAATTCGCCCGAAATCATATTTTCGGGTAGCAACAACTCGCTCGACATCAAATCTTCGGAGATCATGTCCAATAGCGGCGTAATATCTACTTCCGGCTCGTCGGCGATCGCCGGCATTGGAATAGATGTGACTCGCGGTAACGTGGCTGGCTCGATCGCGGACATCGGGACAGAGGCGATTCGATCTAGCGCGGCTGGCTCGATCCCCAACTGCTGCGATACCTGCATCAGATGGCGTTCTAAATACTCGACCCGCTCGGTGAGGGCGTTACTTTCGAGCAGATCGACAACATCTTTGAGACTGCCTTCCACGCCAGTCACATGGTCTTGCATCGACTGCATTAATTGTTTGTACCGATCGAACTTTTGTGCTAGAGCAGTGACCTCTTGCGCCCCACCAGCGACTAACGCCGCCGGTTCGGCTTTATTGGCAGCCATCGTCTGTTTGACCAAAGCCGTGGCAAAACTGCGGGCTTGGGCGATTTCTTGCTGGAGGACTTCGCCTTGCTGTTGGAGTTCGCGATCGAGTTTGCGTTCGAGATTGCGCTCGTACTGGCGAATCTGTTGAGCCAATCGCCGCCGCGCGATCGCACTGAGAATCAGACAGATCGACATCGGCACAATAGCATAGCTCCAGGTTGCCGAGGCGATTGCGGCGATCGTCCCCACCACTGCGATGGCAATCGCGAAGTATTCACTCAGGTCTAACCAATGGAGATTTGACATTACAATATATCGGTTGTGCGGATAAATGAGGATCGTCTGAAACCTAATTGCTCGCTAATAATGCCACAAACAGACCCAGTGCAGCAAGTAGATCCGACCGATTACCTCCGGTAGGCGCAGCCTACGGGAGGTAATCTGCTAATTTAAAGCACCGAGCGGTGTTGCTGGCGATTACCTCCGGTAGGCTGCGCCAATGAAATCGGTTGATTTCGTGTTATCTTTAATGGATTCTTAAACAATAGTTAACTACAATAATGAGTCATTAAGTCTCGAATTTAACCGAGTTGGTTAATTATTCAGAATGACATTAAAATTTCCGATTGCTACCCCAATTATTTATTATGTATATTTGGCTACCAGCTAAGTTATGCTGTAGCTATCATCGATCGAGCATGGATAATTACTCATTTTTGACCCGAGCAAATCTCCGATCGCTTTAACCATTTCCCCGACCGTGCCACCCCTTCACCAACATAGCCCTTCATGATTCCCGATTGCGACTTGCGCCTCGATCTCTGTGCCGATCCCGACAACGCTAGCGACAAACCCGAAGAAGCTTGTGGCGTGTTCGGAGTCTACGCCCCCGGACAAGAAGTTGCCAAGCTAACCTACTTTGGCTTGTACGCGCTCCAACATCGCGGCCAAGAATCGGCGGGCATTGCCACCTTTGATGGCCAGCAGCTCCACGAACATCGGGATATGGGGTTGGTATCTCATGTCTTCAATCCGGCGATTTTAGAAGGGCTGCCAGGGCAACTGGCGATCGGGCACACTCGCTACTCGACAACTGGATCGAGTCGCCGTTGTAACGCGCAACCAGTGATTGTGGAGACGAGATTGGGACATTTGGCTTTGGCGCACAATGGCAACCTAGTCAATACAACGCAGTTGCATGAATATTTACTGGCACGGGGCTGCGAGCCGAGTACGACGATCGATTCGGAAATGATCGCCCTGATTATTCGGGAAGAGGTCAATGCTGGCAAAGGCTGGGTCGAGGCGGCCATTAGTGCCTGTCAGCACTGCGTCGGTGCTTTTAGCCTGACGATCGCTACTCCCGACGGCATGATGGCGATCCGCGACCCGCATGGCATTCGCCCGCTGGTATTGGGATTGTTGCCCGATCGCGTGGGTCACTATGTGGTAGCATCCGAAACTTGCGCGCTAGATATTATCGGTGCGGAATACGATCGGGATGTCAAACCTGGCGAATTGCTGTGGATCGATGCTGACGGCATCACCGCGATCGATTGGGCGATCGAAACCCAGCCGAAGCTCTGTATTTTTGAGATGATTTATTTTGCACGTCCCGATAGCTGGGTACACAATGAGAGCTTGTATAGCTACCGGATGCGGCTGGGCAAACAATTGGCGAAAGAATCTGTTTGCGATGCGGATATTGTCATTGGCGTACCCGATTCGGGCATCCCAGCAGCGATCGGTTTTTCCGAGACATCGGGTATTCCCTATGCCGAAGGCTTGATCAAAAATCGCTATGTGGGACGGACATTCATTCAACCCACCCAAGAAATGCGCGAAGCCGGGATTCGGATGAAATTGAATCCCCTCAGAGATGTATTGAAAGGCAAACGGGTGATCGTCATCGATGACTCGATCGTGCGCGGCACGACCAGTCGCAAACTAGTTAAGGCTCTCCGCGATGCCGGAGCGAGTGAAATCCACATGCGCATCTCTTCGCCACCAGTGACGCATCCTTGCTTCTATGGCATCGATACCGACACTCAGGATCAACTAATTGCGGCAACTAAATCGGTCGCCGAAATTGCCGAGCAAATCGGGGTCGATTCGCTGGCATATCTATCTTGGGACGGGATGTTGGCTGCTACCGAGCGCGATCCGAGCCATTTCTGTTCGGCTTGTTTTACTGGCGATTATCCAGTAGAAATTCCCGATGGGGTCAAGAAGTCCAAGTTGATGTTGGAAACAGTCTAAGTTAGTCGATTGGGTTAATGTACCTGGCGATCAACACTCATAAAATAATTAGAATGCGATCGCGTTAATCTAGCAATCGCCACACCGCTTAAGACACAAACCCGACTTTTCCAAAAAGTCGGGTTTGTAGTAGATATTTATTACTCTTTGGCGCGCTACACTTCTCGATAGCGGCTCATCCCACACCAGGAATCGATCCCCGATAAGCCTACTTTGCTCAAAGCTGTCTATGTATCCGAGATCGAGCAGTTTATCAGGCATGGATACGCGGCGATTAAGCAGTTAACCAATCTCCGCACCATAGACCTCCGCTACAAGCTATCCCTACAGAGGATTTCATCAGGATTTAGAGCCACAACGGGTGGCGGAGTTCGATTGTGTGCATTGCCGCAGCTAAACTGTAATAAATTGTCATCTTCTTCAGTTAATTTGGTCGAAAAATGGGAATACTATATTTGTAGGAGATCGAAATATATATAAAAGTAGCTGTAAACCAATACACCATCTATAAGATAATTCTAATGTAAGATATGAAATACGATGGTCTTACCTACATTAGCAGACCTAAAATTCATAAGTCTTGAGGACAAACATTTTCACTAAACGTAGAGTTTAAAGGTAAATATATGCTAGATACTATGGCACTTGCAAGAATAGTTACTTCGCTTTTGGCTCCAGCTATCCCATACCTTATCAAGGGAGGAGAGCAAGCTTGGGGAGAAGCATCAAAGAAGATCGGTGCTGATACATGGGGATTGACAAAAACTATTTGGATGAAATTTGCTTCTCCCTCTAAATCAAAACCAAATGGAGAAGAGAAAACCATCGAAGTTATTAAAGCAGCTACAGAAGTTGCAAACAACCCTTCTGATGAAGATGCACAAGCTGCACTACGTTTTCACATCAAGAAGCTTTTAACAGACGATCCAGAATTAAGTTTAGAAATTGAGAAGGCAATTAATGAAGCTAAAACTTCTTCTAGTCAAGCCAGCATCCGTATTGGAGGTGTAGATATTTCTGGTGGAGCAACTGTCAACAACTCAGGAACTATTGTTGGAGGTAATCAGAGAATTAGTAATTAATAGCTAAGGATTCAATCAGATGAGCGATAATCCAAATTTGGGTGATTCTAATAATGAGAATGAGAGAAATAATGAACCGCTTAAACCAGTTTCCGAGGAGGACGGTCTTAAATCAGCCGAGAATGTGTTTAAGGCTGAAGGTAATAAAGCGGAAGATTCTAACTCAAATGATGATAAGGAGTTTCTCAAGTATCTCAAATTCCGTAAGAAGGCAAAAGATCTTGGACTTGACGACCCATTTTTTACGACGATTTATCACGGTGGTATTCATCTTGAGAATAGTACCTTAGAAAACCATGGTACTGTTGTTGGGAACGATCGAGTAATTCACTCCAACACAAATACAGGAGGATTTTCAGGAGAAGTTAGAGATAAATTATCAGATCGAGAAAGTGCAGAATCTATCGAATCAGTATTTGATAGATGTGAAGATGTTAAGCAACGCAGTTTTATGATTGCATTAGCTGCACTCAATGATTGTAACTATCGCATAGTTGTTGAAGCTAGCCAAAGATTACAATCTATTCTTCAGTCTCAAGCAGGAGTAGAAAAAGAAACATGAAATCTAGCAGTTTGAATACAGGAGCAACGGAGAAGAAGCGGAGTCAATGGCTTGAGGATATGTCTGCTTACCTAGCAGATGGATATGAATTTACTGAATATGGTAAAAGTAGAATCAAAACAGTTCTATTTACAGAACAAGAGGCTCCTCTAGCTGTTTTATCTCATGTTTGGCATGAATACGATATTTACGCAGAAGCCACGCTTCAGTGGTTGTGCGAGTTAGGAGATCATCCAAATTTTGAAGTGCGTCTGAGAGCGGCAGCAGTTGCAGGACAATTAGCAATATATGAGTTTCGCCCTGTTCGTGAAAAAATACTTTCACCTTGGGCAAGATCGGATAAGCCGGTTGT
>NZ_JANPGM010000251.1:0-5943 GCF_031423935.1 Chamaesiphon sp. VAR_69_metabat_338 | reverse complement strand
TCCAGATTTTATCGCCAACATATACCTGTCGAAAATTGACCGCACCACGTCCGAAAGTCAGCATGACTTCCGACTGACTATCGCTCTTAAATACCTCATAAACACGCCCGCCTTCTTCCCGATCTTCAGGATGCCCACAATCGAACACGATCCCGTCGCCAGCTTTAATCGGCGCGATTGGATCGATGGTAATTGCTTCTCGATCGGGATAAACTCTAGTAACTTCGCCTAAATAGACACCCCGCTTTTTCCCAAACCGAGCGTGTACCAAAGCTTGATTATTAATCCCTTCAAACCAGCCTGTATATAACCCCCGCGAAAAGGCCATTTCCAAATTATACAAATCGCGTTCTGGCTCGACAGGAATACCTAAATCTTGGACGATCCGATCGAGTGCCGATCGATAGACTTTCGTGACACTAGCCACATATTCAGGCGTCTTCAGTCGCCCTTCAATTTTGAGACAACTGACGCCACTTTTGACAATTTCGGGCAAGACATTCAAGCCAGATAAATCTTGGGGACTGAGTAGATATTTGCGATCGCCAACATAATAAGATTCGCCATCGACGATCAGATCGTAAGGCATCCGACAAGCTTGAGCGCATTCGCCCCGATTTGCCGATCGACCGCCCAAAGATTCACTCGTCAAACATTGTCCCGAATAGGCGACACATAATGCCCCATGCACGAATACTTCGAGGGGAATAGATATCTCCCGCTTACCCAATTGTGCCTGAATCTTGTCAATTTCCGTCAGCGAACATTCGCGCGCTAAGACAACTAAATTACATCCCAATTCATGGGCAAATTCCACCCCCGCCGCACTCGTCACCGTCATCTGCGTCGAAGCATGAATCGGAAAATCCGGCGATAAATGGCGAATTAATTTACACAGCCCGATATCTTGAACGAGCGCCGCATCTACTCCAGCTAAAATAATACTCCGTAAATATTGCTCCGCCGCTGGCAATTCCTGAGGAAATACCAACGTATTCATCGTGACATAGCCCTTCACCCCGCGCTGGTGCAACCACGCCATCAATTCGGGGAGATCGCCCTCAGTGAAATTCTCCGCCCGCATTCTGGCATTAAACCGCTCCAACCCAAAATAAATGGCATCCGCACCATTTTCGATCGCGGCTTTGGCACATTCCCAGTTTCCCGCTGGCGCAAGCAGGAGGGGGCGATAGGTACGCGTTGGTGAAGGCGTGGGTGTTGGCATTTGCAGGGAATAAATCTATACCCCTGTATTCTAGCTCGACTTATCGATCGACTCGATCGTCATCATCATTGAGTTATTTCGTCGGTAGATAGGCTAATTCACTGTTTATGCCTAAAATTGAAGTATCCCCATCTTGCCCAAACTAACGGGGATCTGCCACGATAAAACCGATTACCGAATCAGATGACACAAGCTAACGAACCAAATGATTTCCCGCGCGAGATAGATCGTCAGTTGCGACATCTAAACAGGCGGGTAGAGCGATTAGAAGAGACTCAAATTACCACTCAAGAGTTGGCTAGAGCATTCGATAGAGTATATGACGATACAAGTGCAATTCGACGGAATTTGAGAGATTTAGACCAAAATGTGGACAGACGTTTCGATGAATTGAATGGAAAAATCGATATTATCATGCGTTACATCACCGGGCAAAATAACTCATAACCCGATGCTCTGGTGGAAATGCGATACCAACTATTCTCATCGTCTGCGCAGCGATGATGTTAATTGCCAAGGGACAATTTATGTTACCAACAGACAGGTTAAAAAAACGAAATTCATGAAGATTGAATAGATCGTCGATTATTTACTGTGTAGATCGGCACTCGACTCGATCTCAATCCCCGCAATACTTTTACCCTCATGATGTGTGAGTGCGGCATACTTACTCACCCCCACTCGTTGAGAACGATAAATACCCGTATGTCCAGAGCAGAGATAACTGCAAATACAAGCAATTCCAGCATAAATACCAACGGGCGCACCGAATAATTCGATCGCCATCAATGTCGAAGCTAATGGTGTATTCGCAGCACCAGCAAATACCGCCACAAATCCCATTCCCGCGAGTAATGGTGCGGGTAAAATCGTTAATGGCGCAAGAGCATTACCCAAGGTTGCGCCAATATAAAATAAGGGAGTGACTTCACCACCTTTAAATCCCGCGCCCAGACTCAGAGCCGTAAACCCGATTTTGGCAGCGAAATCCCAGGGGGGAAGTTGAGTATTAAAAGCACTAACGATCGTCGGAATGCCCAAACCGATATATTTAGTCGTACCGACAAGCTGAATCGCGATCGCTACCAAAATACCACCGATAAACGGGCGCAAGGGTGGATAACTAATTTTGGATTTAAAGTAAGCACTAATTTGATGCGTCAGGGTGGCAAACAGCCATGCGGTGAGTCCAAAGACGATACCAGCCAACATCGCTGTCAACAGCCCCCAGATCGTCAATTCGGGGACGATCGGGATTTGGTAAACTGTGTGGTGTAGTCCCCAGGCTAACGTAACGCGATCGCCGATAATCGCCGCGATCGCGCATACAAACAAACCATCGTAGCGAAACTTCCCAAACGCTAGGACTTCCACTCCAAATAACATCCCCGCCAGTGGGGTGCCGAATACCGAGGCAAATCCACCGCTAATACCCGCCATCAGCACCAGCCGTCGCTCTGTACCATGCAGCCGCAATAGCTGCGTCAATCGATCCGCCAGTGCCGCACCCATCTGTACTGCCGTGCCCTCTCTACCTACCGAGGCACCCACTACATGCGCGATCGTCGTCCCGAGTAATACCAAAGGTGCCATCCGCACTGGAATGATGGCTTGCGGATCGTGAATTTCTTCGAGCAGTAGGTTGTTCCCAGCCTCCACACTCCTGCCCAAATAATGGTAAATTAGCCCGCTTGCCAATCCGCCCAAAGGTAACAACAGCAAGATCCACAGATGAGATTCTCGCCATGCTGTCGCCCACTCTAACGCCGCTAGGAGGACTGCTGAAGAGGTGCCAGTGAAGATGCCGATCGCACTACCGATCGCCAACCATTTCAGCAGATATAGCAGAGTTTGAGCTGGTTTGAGTTGCCACCACCGAGTCATGTAGTTTGCCAATATTGAAATCGTGCTGAAGATCGCCCGATAATCTTGAAAAAGAGTGTACTGTAGCCGTACACTCGTTCCCATCTCCAGTATAAACGATCGCTATTTTAGCCTCGGTCGGGAATAATAAAGCTAGCAACACGGTAACATAGAGATCGATCCAGTTCGGATCGAACGTTATTAGAATCGGTCAATAATGAACGTCACAGAGGAAATGAAGAATCTGAAATTGTGACTACACGCGATAATCGATCGACATCTCAGCTAGATCCCTTTTAGTTTAGGAGCAATCAACCAAAATGCAATCACGCGCAGTCCGAGAAGGTTCAGTTGGATTGATGCTTATCGCTGGGCTGGGAATCTTTGGTGCAATTTTCTTGTGGCTTAGGGGCTTGACACCGGGCAGCCAAAATTACAATGTGGTAGCGCAGTTCGCCGAAGCACCAGGATTGCAAACTGGTGCGGCGGTAAGGTTTCGGGGCATTCGAGTCGGTAAAGTCACCAGGGTCGAACCTGGAGTCAATGGGGTCGAAGCGGTAATGGAAATAGATAATCCCAATACGATCGTGCCTAAAGATGTCGCGGTGGAAGTCAGTCAAACTGGGCTGATTGGCGAACCAGTTGTCGAAATCACCCCCCGCAGTGCGAGCGCAATTAATACCAGTACGATCGCTAAACCCCTCGATAGTAAATGCGATCGCAATCTAATTCTTTGTAATAATTCTAAAGTTAATGGTCGCGTCGGATCGAGCTTGAATGAATTGATTACCAAAGTCACAAAATTAGTTGACGCATTCAATAGTCCGGAGATCGTCAGAAATCTCAATAGTACTTTAGTCAAGACGGGAACGGCGGCTGAAGATTTCTCGCGCTTGAGCAAAAATCTCAATAAAGTTACTAATGATTTTTCCAGCTTGCCCAAATCCGTCGAAACTGGATTGAATAATTTATCAGTCAAAGCTAATGTATTGACTGGCTCGATCGATCGCACTAGTACTAAATTCGGACAAACTGCCGATAAATTCAACGTAACAGCAGCCGAACTCACCGCAACGGCTGCTGAATACAAGAAACTCGCAACATCCGTCAATAGTTTAGTTGTCGAAAATCGCAAAACTTTTGCATCGACCCTCAATAATTTCGATAAATTGAGCGTAGACTTACGCAAAACGGTTAACTCAGTCAATCCTTCGATCGCCAAATTAAACACGACAGTTTCCAAAATCAACTCAGATAAACTAGCTAAGGAGCTGGAGAGCTTAGTCAGTAACGCCAATCAAACATCAATTAATCTCAAAAATATTACATCTAATCTAAACGATCCGAAGACAGTAATCCTATTACAGCAAACATTAGATTCCGCTCGATCGACATTTCAGAATACTCAAAAAATCACCGCCGATCTCGACGATCTCACTGGCAATCCAGAGTTTAGATCTAATTTGCGAAACTTGGTGAATGGTTTGGGTAAATTAGTCTCCTCCACCGAACAACTCGAACAACAAGCGAAATTAGCCCAAACGATCGAGCCATTAGGGAAATCCCTCGATCTCATCAGCAAACTACCAATACCAACTTCCACACCAGCTAATCCCAGTCAACAACTAGATCGCACTCAACCATTGCTCAATCCCCAAGAGCCATTCAAAATCGATCGTCGCTGGCATAATTCCACTCCTAAAGAATCGACAAATCCTCAAACTAAACCATAATCGATCTGTGAGAGCTAGCTTCGGCAAGAACCCCGACTTTTCGGAAAAGTCGGGGTTCTGAATTCTCTAATTCGAGCTAAATCGATCGACTCTAAATCCGAGCAAATGGTTTGCGTCGTCTCTAAAGCTAGGAGAATCGATTATTTCGATCGAAAAATCGCATCTAGATCTCTATAACCGCTGACTACCTTGATGATTGCAATATTTTCGCCTTCAATAGTGTAGAAAACAATATAATTTTTGATGATAAAGCCACGCAGATTTGGTTTGAGTGTATCATAGTTATTGCCACTTAATGAAAATTTGGCAACGCACACATTGTTTTCTAATGTCATCAAATAAATTGCTGGCGGCATCTGGGTTGTCAATGGCAATTGCATCGCAAATCGATTCTAAATCTTGAATTGCGGCTTTGCTAAAAGAGTAAGTACCCACTATTTTGGCTCTCTGTAGCTGTCGATTCTAGTTCTCAAGTTAGCGAAAACTGTTTCTCCATCGACAGTATCGCCCGTTCTTGCTTGCTCTAAGCCGATCTCGATCTCCGATCGCAGTCGATCTAGTTGGGCTTGCTGAATCTCGGTCAAAATTAGCTCTGAGGCGGGATCGTTACTAGAATGAAGTGAATTAGCAATATGAGTAATCAGCTCGATTCTGTCGTCTCGATTGCTGTCGCAGCGACGCATCGACTCGGAGGTTTCCTCCGAGTTGTGTGCGTCAAGACAGACGGCAAGCCGTTCGGCAAAAAGATTCTAAATGATTGACATCATATCTAGTAGCCTATAAAAATTGCGATTGGAAAGTATGTTAAGATAGCATTATCCCACCAATTAGTAGGATTCAGGCATGAGCGCGAAAGTGAGCATCACATTAGATGAAGAAATTTTGGAGTTCGTGGATCGATCGAGCCAAAATCGCAGCCAATTTATCAACGAAATTTTGTCCAAAGAAAAAAAGAGACAATTTTTGAAAGAATTGGAGAATGCCTATACAGAGCTAGCCAACGACTCAGAATATCAAGCTGAGATTGAGTTGTGGGATGTCACAGTTGGAGATGGAATCGATGCCTAGTGGCGATCTCCGGTACCGGAGAGGCGAGATCTGGTGGGCGAATTTAGCTCCCAC
>NZ_JANPGM010000250.1:0-6761 GCF_031423935.1 Chamaesiphon sp. VAR_69_metabat_338 | reverse complement strand
CTCCATTTTTTGGGCAGACGCAATGATATCCCCGTCCTGATGAAAGCTGCCACGGCCAATATCTTAGTTTCCGACCAAGAAGGTTTACCCCGCAGTGTGTTGGAATCTTTAGCTTTAGAATTACCGACGATCGGTACCAAGATTCGGGGAACGCAAGATTTACTCGCTGGTGGTTCGGGATTGCTCGTCGATGTGGGCGATATCAGTGGCTTGACTGCTGCGATGACCTGGATGCTCGATCGACCGGAGGAAGCCAGCAAAATGGCGCAGTACGGTCGCCAAGGTCTTTTGTCTGCTTACGATCTCCAGCACATCATCCAGCTCCACGAACAACTTTACGATCTCGCACTCGCCGCCCGCGACGCGCATTCTGGCTCAAGATTACCAAAGTAGTTGCGAACGTAAGTCATTAATGCTTTTTTAGTCTATTATTTGATATAAGTCATTAATATTACAATCATTCATGTCAGTACAAGCAATAGCTAGACCCGTCGCAGATTTAGCGGGAGCCTTGAGTCTCCACTTTAGGCGCGGTGAGGCTGCCTATCAAAACTTCCACGCTGATGGTAGGCAATTTTTATTTGCCAAAATTCTCCGCGATAATAACCGCGAGATCCGGAGTCTGATCCTCTCGCAAGGTTATCTCTTGCCGTTCGAGCAGCAGCAAAACGCGATCGAATTGGTCGCGCATTTAGATATCTGGCTGGAGTTATGGGAGCATTTAGCAGCCACCAAAGCCCACAAACCGGAAGATAAATTTAGTTTTGAAAGTTGCAAATATCCACAAGTTGCCGCCACTGCACTCAAAGAATACTGTCTGGCACTTTGTAAATAAATTAGTGAAGAGAATTAACTCATGTCAAATAAGCTGACCGAATCCGTACTATTTTTAGGTAAAAAAGACGATCTCTACTGCGATCGTGCGTTGAAATTTGTCGAAGATAATTTTAGACATGTCACTTCCTACTACTCAGAATGGGGTAAGCCAATGCCTGAGGATATTCGGCATTGGCGAGGAGACTATATCATCTCGTACCTCTGTCGATGGGTGATTCCGGTACATACGATCGAAGCCGCCGAAAAAGGCGCGATCAACTTTCACCCTGCCTCCCCAGACTATCCCGGCATTGGCTGCAATAATTATGCCCTATATGATAACGCTGCCGAATACGGCGCGACCTGTCATTATATGGCTGGCAAAGTCGATACAGGGAGAATTATTGCCGTCAAACGGTTTCCAGTATTTCCAACAGATGATGTGAGTTCGTTGCTCCAACGAACTTATGAGTTTCAATTGGTACTGTTTTATGAAGTTATTGGCAAACTGCTCGATGGCAAACCATTGCCAGAATCCCCAGAACACTGGACTAGACCGCCTCGGACTAGACAAGAATTCAACGAACTGATGACGATCTCGCCAGATATGACCGAAGATGAAGTAGCTCGGCGCGTGAGAGCGACTAGCTACGGTATTTTTCAACCATCGGTCGATATTGGTGGATTTCGGTTTGAGCTAAAAGTTTAGTCGCTAGCGATCTGCAACCAGATCGAACATTGTCTTCGTAGGGTGCGCGATATTTACCATCTCAATTACCAATAACTTCGATCGGCGCGATTTAGTGTAGATTGAGACTGCCGATCGAGCGGTAAACTACACAAAAAATATTGAACCGACCTCATCCAATCGAGACTTGAATTCCAGCTTCCGCAAGCTTCGCCGTCAATGGACGGCAGCTAGATGCGGTGCTAATATCAAACTGCAATCGATCGGGACAGCTCAATCTGGATCGACATAGCAATGCTTACAGTGATCCGGGAGATCGTGGCTGGCAATGCGTCCGCGTAGCTCTTGGTAAGCTCGATCGTTCCAGATATCTTTGAAATCTCGCTCGAACACGTTCCCCATTTTGACGATATCAGCATCGGCAATCACATTACACGGAACCACATCACCAGTTGCCGTAATGTAGGCACTTTTCCACACCCACGGACAAGGCTTATCGCGACAAAAGCGATTGGATTCGTTGATTGCCAGTTCGATCCCGACTTCAGTCGCCACTAATTTAGCTGTTGCCAGTTCGGTAGCGAAGATATCGGGTTCATTGGTAACTTGAATGCCATCAGTCCGAGGCAGCATTTCGGCTTTGCCCCAGTTACTCAGATGCGGTTGAATGGTAATGTAATCGAGTCCGAGTTGCTTGGCTAATCGCACGATCTCAGACAATTCGTGGATATTTTTTTGAGTGACTACCGTCCAAGCTGAGATCGCTAATTTACTACCAAGATTGCGTTCGCCAACGAGCATCCGAATATTGTTAATAATTCGATCGAAGCGGCTACCCTGACGCATCTGGGTGAAGGTTTCGGCGGTAGCTCCATCGAGACTATAGTTGATGTGAGTCCGCTGGAGTTGGGCTAGCTGCTGGGATGTGGCGGGATCGTTGATACTGCCATTAGTATTAAAATACATCCGCAGTCCCCGCGCTTCCCCAGCTTGAAGCATCGGGATCAGCTCTTTATTTAATAATGGTTCGCCCATCCCTTGGAGCTTAACTCGCATTAAACTCGGGATTTGGGCGAGTAATTTGCTAAAGATTTCGCGATCGAAATAAGCGGGTTTTTTATCCCAATAGGTGACTTGACAGTGAGAGCATTTAAAATTGCAAGTATTATTCGGTTCTATGTCGATCCCGATCGGGAGAAATGGCACTTTTTTCCATCTCATTTTATAGGCTAGTTTCGTACCCACCCAGCTCAGACCGCGATAAGGATTGAGAACTAGATCTTTGATGAAATTTATAATCTTATTGGCTGCCATGGCAATTCTTTCTGCTATTTCAAGCTAAGTTGAAGTTTAGACTCCAAGGCGATCGAGTATTGAGTAAAACTCAATCTTGAATACAGTTTAGAGTCGCAGAAGCACCAGTCAGATTACAAGTAATATACCACACTACCTTGTTAGAACACACCAGCTATTTGTACGATTTAGTGAGATTTATTGGAGAAGTCTAGTATCTTTGGTGCGTTACCCTACGGGATAACATACCCTACCGTCTGCTTACGAATTAAATAGGATTGCTATATTTAGTTATAGTAAAGAACATAGCTAAATGCGCCCAAAATCAAACAATCGAGTGAGGTCGCATTTTTAGAAACAACTACTATTAAATTGCCGAGATTAATTCAGAATTGAAATCAATCTTTGCCGATCGATCCTAAGCTTAAAATACACCGTCAAAGTTGCTAGCAGGCAAACCCACTGCCGATCGAGCTGACAATCATTTACCACTCAGAATTCACACCGAAATCCGCTCCCATATCCCCCTTCTCGATCGCCATGCGGAACATCCAGAGTGTAAATTCAAAGATTTATTCTCGATTCAGACTCAAATCTAGCCGAGCCTGTGCCTTCTCCAGTGCGGCTTGGGGCGATGTTGTTCTCATTAGTACGGATTCGATCGCGCGACCGAGATTTTCGGAGATTTGACTGTATCCAGGCTCGATCGGGCGCGGCCTACCATCCTGCGCTTGGTCTAAAAATACTTGAATTGCTGGTGTTTTAGCCACATAATCTCGATAGCTAGTGCGCGAACGTGCTTTAAGATTTACGGGCAAATATCCCGTTCCTAATGCCCATTCAGTTTGGAAATCTTCACTCAATACATATTCCATAAATTCCCAAGCTGCTTGCTGATGGCTGGGATTAGTTTTCATCATAAAGAGATTTTCACCACCGATACTGGTCGCCGATCGCGTCCCCGCCGGAATTGGCATCACACTATAATCGCTAAAATTCAGCCCCGCCAATTGTCCCAATGTCCACGGCCCAGTTAATTGCATCGCCACCTTCCCCGCCAGGAAACTATCCAACTCATAACCGCGTTCGGGGGCAGATAAAATCGCACTGCCATCATTAATTAAATCTTGCCATAATTGCAAAGCCGCGATCGCACCAGCATTATCGATCTTCGTCTGCGCTCCAGCTTGGAGTTCGCCGCCGCCACCCCACATAAATGGCAACCAGGTAAACACCGTCCATTCACCCTGCCCTAAGGGTAATACGATCCCATATTTATCTGGTTTACCGTCGCCATTGGTATCGCGCGTCAGCTGTTTGGCAGTGGCTGTGAATTCCGCCCAATTGGTGGGAAGATGTGCGATCCCTGCGGCTTTAAATAAGCTGGGACGATAGAAAATGCCAACATTATTAGTACCAAAGGGGATCGACCATAAATGCTGTTCGTATTGCATCGAGCCGAGTAATGCCGGATCGATATCTTTGCTAATTGCCGATCGCTGCCACTGAGTATCGATCGGGACGATCGCCTCTAAATCGACCAATTGCCCGGTTAACATCGACCCAAACCACAGGAGATCTGGCTTGGCATCGCCGACGATCGCCGCCAGAATTTTGGGTAATTGTCGATCGGCTTGCCCGACATAAATCGACTCGATCTCGATCGCGGGATGGGTGCGATTGAATTTGGTGACTAATTGCTGAAATACATCGCGATTGGGTGGCGGATTGATACCGTGCCAGAGGGTCAGATGGGTGACACCAGGTCGATCTAGCTGCACTGGCGTACATCCGGCGATAATTACCAGTAAAATTAGAGCAATCGTCATTCCAATCCGAACAGCTAATCGATTCATATGTCAGGTCATAGTAAATGGGCAACTATTAAGCGACAAAAAGCACGAGTTGATGCTGTGCGCGGGCAAACATTTACCCAATTATCCCGCGCAATTATTGTCGCTACTCGCAATGGGATTCCCGATCCCAATGGTAACTTTCAACTGCGGACGGCGATCGAAAAAGCCAAAGCCGCTGGTATCCCCAACGATAACATCGATCGCGCGATCGCCAAGGGATCGGGGACGCTCGATAGTGGCAACCAACTCGAAGAAATTCGCTATGAAGGTTATGGTGCTGGCGGCGTCGCCATCATCGTCGAAGCTTTGACAGACAATCGCAACCGCACGGCAGCAGAACTCCGCTTTGCCTTTACCAAACGCGGTGGCAACTTGGGGGAAATGGGTTGCGTGAGCTGGATGTTCGATCGCAAAGGCGTGTGCTCGATCGCGGGGAATGTCGATGAGGATCTACTCTTGGAAGCTGCGCTGGCTGGCGGTGCGGATGTCTATGAGTTACTCGATGATGACGAGCAGCCAGGAGCAGAGGTATTTACGACAGTAGCCAATCTCGAACATCTGAGTGCCACTCTGCGCGAGCATCGTTTCCCTGTCAGTGATGTGGAGTTGCGGTGGATCCCCCAGAACACAGTGCTAGTAGACGATCCACACCAAAGCCAGCAACTGCTCAAACTCATCGAAGTGCTCGAAAGATTGGATGACGTTCAAGCCGTGACGGCTAATTTTGACCTAGCAGATGAGCTACTCGGTTCATAGCCCCAATCGGATGGTTCTATTGCGAGTAAAATCGGGTATTATAAAGAAAAGATTAAGTTTTTAGGTGAAAAGATCATTTATAACACTACATTCGAGCCATCTTTACTCCGCTTACTCTGGAAAGCAGTATTGGAAGTTAGTCAACCAGTAGTGCTCGCCCTGCCCGATCGCGACCTCTCGCAGTTGATAACTCAGAAAGTCAAAGAGCGAGTCTTTCTGAATGCGCAAGAGTCTCAGGAACTCGATAATTACGTTACTTCCAAGCTATTACTGATTAGAGATTTAGTCTGCGTAGCTTAGTCGGTAAGATCCACAGGTCGAGATTTGTCGATTTTTATGCAGATGCCATGCTTGGATCTGCTCGATGAGCTGTTCTGGAATGCCGAGATCGGATTCAGCCGATTTGGCATGCACTATGGCTATTACCTGACGATCGATTACCAGCTTGTAGGATTCCATCCCCGACTGTTCGCGAATGACGATCGAGCCAAGCAGGTTGGGATGTAAGCAAAACGATACAGTAATCTGCTCCATGTCTTCTTTTGCCATAAAGATGTCACAGTTCGAGATATTCTTCAGGTCGCTTAAACGATTGCAGATTCTTGTAAATGTGGATATTCTCATTGATCGAGTAATTGTGTATAGTTTTTGACTAAATATTCTGTACTTCTATCTTGACAACCATCTGCAAGTGGGTTTTGACGTCTAATATAATGTATCTGTCGCTACAACTTATCAGATCTTATTTTGCATCGTAGCCGATCGCTATTTAGATGTCACTCAGCAAAAAAGCCGTTTTTGGTAATTACATTAGTTGCAATTTGAAATTAAGTAGACAATCTAAACTAAATATATATTTTTGATTTGTTTTGAATATATTCCGTGTTTCCACTGATTAAGATTCGATCGAGATGAATCTAAGATTGGTATCAAGGTATACCATTTTAGACAGGAGCTAAGATCCGATGAATCAGCGCGATCGCGAGGCATCTAACCATCGAGCAGCCCAATCCCAGCCCGATATCTTTCGCTTCCCCACGCGGGCGGAACTGTTGGCGGCAAAAGAACGGGAGCAACAACAGCAACCACAGAGCAAGCCAGTAGACAATAACTATAGAGACGAGGATTTATCGGGTTGCCTATCCGGTTTTCTGAAGCCCAGAGTAGTTCAGCCGCAGCCACACCCCAAGCCAGTCGAGAATTACAAGGACGAGGATTTATCGGGTTGTTTATCTGGTTTCCTGAAGCCCACTGAAACAGCGAAACCCAAGCCAGAACAGAGTAATTACAAAGATGAAGATCTATCCGGCTGCCTATCCGGCTTCCTGAAACCGCGAGAAGTCAAACCGCAA
>NZ_JANPGM010000249.1:0-9613 GCF_031423935.1 Chamaesiphon sp. VAR_69_metabat_338 | reverse complement strand
AGAGTCGCGTACCAGACAGATGATTCAACTCGCCGAAGCTCTCTCGCCCAGCGTGCTGTGGATCGACGAAATAGACAAAGCCATTGCGGGTGTCGATGGCAAAGGCGACGCGGGCACATCGAGTCGGGTATTTGGAACATTTATTACCTGGTTGACGGAGAAAACCTCTCCCGTTTTTGTTGTCGCCACTGCCAACAATATCGATTCCCTCCCCGCCGAAATGCTCCGCAAAGGACGCTTCGACGAAATTTTCTTTGTCGGTTTACCTACACGAGCGGAACGTCGGGCAATTTTTAACGTCCATCTCACCAAGCTCCGTCCCCATAATCTCGCCCAGTACGATCTGGATCGATTGGCTTATGAAACGCCCGATTTTTCCGGTGCCGAAATCGAGCAAACCCTCGTCGAAGCAATGCATATCGGCTTCAGTCAAAACCGCGATTTCACCACTGATGATATTCTAGAATCAGCCAGCCAAATGATCCCCCTCGCCGTCACCGCCCAAACCCAAATCCAATTTCTCCAAGACTGGGCGAATTCGGGCAAGGCTAGATTGGCTTCGAGACAAGCTAGTTTAGGCAAGGGGATAGGGGATAGGGGTTAGGTAATAGGGATATAGATTGTGTGGACGCAAGCGTCCTGAAATTATTCACACACTCGCTATCATTATTTTCACCCTAAACCTCTAACCCCTAAACCCCTACTCCCTATCCCCTAACCCCTATCCCCTAACTCATGAACGCCGCCCTCAAATCCCTACAATTAATCATTGGTATCTCGATCGGTTTAGCTGGATTGATCGGGGTCATCGGCGGTGCGGGTTATTATTTCTTTATGACTCAAATGGGCACTCGCCCCCCCAAGCCAGTGTTTGCGGAAGAGCGGGATGGTGGCAAATCCTTAGCGGCTAGCAAACCTAAGCCGAAAACAGCCAAAGCCGCCAAACTCGTGCAGTCGCCAGCAGCCGCAGATCCGCAAAATCCTAATGCTACCGAGCAACTCCCACCAGAAGCCTACGATGCTAAAGTGTTGTGGAAAGATGGTTTGTCTCTGAAAAAAGAGCCAAATTCTGGTGCCGAAAAACTTGGTGGTGTCGGATTTAATGCCAAGGTTGCAGTCATCCAAACTAGCGATGATAAGCAATGGGTGCTGATTCAATCGCAAACTGATAATCTCAAAGGCTGGGTGAAAGCTGGCAATATCGATAAAACCGCAGCGGGTGCGAGTGAAGTCCAAGCGGCTCCTGAGCCACAACCTAAAGCGAGAGTGAGAACTAGAAGAAGACGCAGAGCCATACCTGAAGCTGACACTGAAAACTAGCAGGTTCTAACACTGTATTTAAACTACTTAACCCCAGTTACTATCGATCGAGTGCCGAAGATTGAAACTACTTCGAGCGTAGGTAGCGACTTGGGTTATTTATTCAAGTTTGTCATTCAAATAATTTATCACCGCAGCAAATTTCTGCCGATCGAGATCGAGTAGTCATGAAATGGGCGGTGTTTGGCGACCGATTGACCGATCGACAGATCGTCTCAACGAGCTTAACCGCTAACTCCACGCGATCTTGGCGGCAACTCCGATCCCCTGATTACCTTTGGTACCCGATCGAGACGATCGCGGCGGATCTTTGCGGAACAGGTGACACCACCAAGGTCAAACAAGCCCTGATGGCTGCCTGCTTGGAAATCCTCAGCAACCACCGGCAAATCCCCACCGAGGCTGCCGATCTGATGCGATCGATCTCGATCTGATTAGATACCCCCATGCCAGCACTTTTAGAGAAGGCTCCCATCCGCCCACGCCCGACCCGCGCTACTTTAAGTTAAGATCGTAGTAGCAGACATTACTATAAATATAGCCCGATCGCTCCTATGCTTTTGAACGAACTGACACCGATTTTCAAAGAACTGACCAAAGAACCAGTCGCTTTTTGCAATGGTTTCATTTCGGGAGTCCTCCGGTTGAATCTCACCGAAGATCCTGTCAAAACCTGGTTAGAACAGCAAGCTGGATTCACTCCAACGAACAATCCCACCAGCACGAGCGATCGATCCAGACCACAATCGATCGATATTGACTAGACGATCTTGGTAGCCGCGATCGATCCTCGATCGGAGAGCGAAATGTTAATTAATGTTGTGGGCAGATCGTCACAGAGATCGCTTATTTGCACTCAGGCAATCTGTCCATAAATATATCTACTTGGCAAGCTTTACGGGGAACCAGACAATCGCTAGCTCCAAAAAAGAACAGTAACTTGTAGCCTGGACGACGCTGCAAACCGAGGAGATCGGGTATGATAAAAATATTAATTACTAGTTCAGTTCGATTCGATCGCTGGCAAGCTGTGAAGTTTAGATAACTACCTGTTTTGAGTTAGTCGCTCTTAACTTTTCATCTGCCATCAGCAATCCTTCGATCGGCGTGGCGATTGCCAATCGGGCTTAGTCCCGTCAGCTTGTTGCCAACGTTCGACTACTGTCTGTCAACTGTACAGTAAAGTTTCTCGTCCAGCTTTATCGATTTTCACATGACCATTTATATCGGAAACCTATCCTATCAAGCCACCGAAGAAGACCTAAAAACAGTTTTCGAGGATTACGGCACAGTTAAGCGAGTTGTACTTCCCACAGATCGCGAGACTGGCAGAATGCGAGGCTTTGCCTTTGTTGAAATGTCTGATGACGCCAGCGAAGATAATGCAATTACCAATCTCGATGGTGCTGAATGGATGGGGCGTTCTCTCAAAGTAAACAAAGCACGTCCCCGTGAAGAGGGTGGCGGCGGCGGTCAAAGCCGTGGTGATTTCCGCAAACCCACTTACTAAAACCGTCTCAACTCGATCGATATCGATCCCCAGATCGCTAATAGCGATCGGTTCTAACATTAGTGCGGTTATTTTAAAATATCCGAGCGCAATGCCAAGGGTGAAAGTCTTCAAGCTACTTTCACCCTTTTGTCATTCTCTGGTCATTTTGATTTTTGGAGTTGTTGCTTGCAAGCCGTCAAAATTTGGCGATCGTTAGGGCTAATCTTGCTCAGAGGTTGGTAAGTCGGCTGTCCCAGCATTGGCTGTTTGCTCGCTGTCAGACCGTCAGGAGCCAGAGCGAGAGAGAAAACATACTTACGCCGATCGAAGGGGTCAAACAGGGTGACATTGAGGCGGGCATCTTTTAATTGCCCTTTAAAACAACTAAACTCCGAGCGCGGTAAGTAGAAAGCCCCGATTGTTTTAGTCCCGTTTTTCTCAAAAATAATATATTCTTTCCCGACGACATTCGGTCGCGGGGATTCCCCATACAGATGTATGCCATTGGCGATTGGCACATCACTCCCACGGCTCTGCGCGAGCGCGCGCTCGGTACTAGCACAAGTCGCCAGCAGAGTACCTGGCAAGGTCGCAAAAACGGCAATGGCTAAGCTAGTCAGCCAGCGTGTTTGATGAGCGCGGATGGATAGCAAGACAGTGGAAAAGATCTTCAACATCAACCTTTTAGCCGTTCGCAATGCATGGTGACGATCGAGTACATAACTGTGAATAGTTACCGTTATTTAGTGAGTCTCGTTCGCGTAGCGTAAGCAAAGCCTAATCGATGGTGGTAGCCTCGATGACAGCAACGCTCGATGTTGGCGTTTTGGTCGATCGTGTTCGTTCTAAAATAATTAGTTTAGGCCGAAAATTATCGACGATCTCTAGCTGCGTAAAGCTTGCCTGACACTTAATATTATCTAAGATTTATTGATGGTTAGACAGAGGATAACCGAACGTCCTGCCAGTCCGAGCTTGGCAATCAACTAGGCTTCGCCTACGCTACGCGAACGCTCGAACCCCGACTCGATTGAGGGTCAGGCAGTTGCCACCTGACAGCTCTGTGGATACCTAACTTAGTACATTTAGCGACTGTGTGCATGACAATCTCCAGCCGCCGTCAGCATTGCAGTCGATCGAGTTCTTTGGTAGACATAATTTTAGACGTATGTTATAGTTGCTTAGTGCGCTGGCGTAGCTCAGTTGGTAGAGCAGCTGATTTGTAATCAGCCGGTCGGGGGTTCGAATCCGTCCGCCAGCTTAAATTAAAACCCTTGTTCTGCAAGGGTTTTGCTATTTCGGTCGGTAAGACTGACAAGAAGTGGAGCAAACCCGATGACTGCTATAAACGATGGCTCGAATAGACAGTTGAGATCGACAGCAGCAGTCGAGCGGTATAACTTCATGGAATTAGCCGATGGGGAAGTCGATGCCATTTCTCAGGCAGCGGTTGCCACCGCCATAGTGCAAAAGCAAGCCATGGGACTACCCATAACTATTTGGAATGAGGGGAACCCCTATCGGCGGTATCCCGATGGTCGAGTTGAGTATATCCAATTATAATCGCGACTAGTGTTGCTGACAGAGCTTATTATTGGCGGAGAAAATGCCAGAATCCAAGATTGTGATGTTTGCTGGGCCAAATGGATCTGGAAAATCTACCATTACTGCCAATTTTCAAGCTTTACCAAATTTTCCGACAAACTATGCCAATGCAGACGAGATCGCCAAAACACTATCTGGCGATGTGATGGCACAATCCTATGAAGCGGCAAGAATGGTCGAAAGACAACGACTAGAATGGGTGGCTCAGCGGCAATCATTTGCTTTTGAGACAGTTATGAGTCATCCATCAAAGCTAATTCAATTGCAACAGGCAAAAGCACTAGGATACATAGTAGAAATTTATTATGTTTCGACAATCGACCCCCGCTACAACATTTTGCGGGTTGCAGATCGGGTAAGAGCTGGCGGTCATAATGTGCCTCCGGACAAGGTTGTCGAACGTTACTATCGTAGCTTGTCACTATTGCCGCTGGCGATCGAAATCGCAGATCGAGTAACAGTGGTAGATAATACAGAGTTACCTGTCGAATCTGCTCGGACATGGCAAGGAGCAGTACTGCGAGCTGTTACTGTTTGTCCTGAATGGGTAGAAGCTACAATCGACGCGGTTGCCGCTAGAAAAATGTCGAGGGAGATCTGGCAGCAATGGACTGGAGATCGAGGGCTAAAAATGCTGGCTGCTGATGCCTGGAGTGGTAGTTATCGAGGGGAGATTGTCCAGATGGACGCTCGTTATATCTTGCAGATAGTTGACGAAGATGTAGTGATGCACGATCGATTATCGATCGAGTCAGATTGTGCGATCGGTCGAATGTTGTCAATTAGCTACTGTGAAGGTGTTGGATCGATTGATGTTTTATGAGTTGCCAGATCCGATAATGCATTGCAGCATAATGGCGATTTTGGCGGCTTGATTGCTCATGCCGCTGATTCATTTGAATTAGATTCTAGAGCTTCAACACCATTATTCATCGCCATCTCCTTACTATCGTCGTAATGCAGCCATTTTTGACTGGGAAAATCTGGAAAACCACCTAAATAACCATCATATTCGTGAGACTACGAGATCGTCATTGTTCATGTTTTTCAGATTTAGAGCGATCTCGCAGTCGAATCGAATCGTTTGCCTCAGCTATCATCGATTTGTACCCAAGATATCCCAACCGATTTCTATAAGGCTCCTGCAGCAGTTCGATCGAAAATATCGCCACCAGAGAGATGACTGGTGAGATTGAGAGCTTGAATGACTGGCTGGCCTTCAATACCATCGGGATAATCGATAACAGTAACTGCGCCATTACCTTGCTTGATCTTCCAGATATCGGCTAAACCGAGTTTGAGCAGATAGCACAACAGCACCTTATTAGTTGCATCGTGAGCCACGACGATGCCGGTTGATGGCACATTGCCGATTTGGGCGATCGTGCGTTGCCAAGCTACCGTCGCGCGATTCCAGACATCCTGAAGATTTTCACCTTCAGGCATCTGGACGGATTCGGGCTGAGTATGCCAGCGTTCTAATTCGCCAGGATAGGCAGCTTTAATTTCGGCTTCAAATTTACCTTCCCAGAGTCCATGCCCGATCTCTCGGAAGTCGGCGTCTTCGTGCAATGTCAAACTAGTCCGCTCGGCGAGGATAATTTGGGCTGTTTCCTTGGGACGGAGCATCGAACTGGTAACGCCAAAGTCAATCGGGACGGTTTTTAAAAATTCAGCGGCTAGACTGGCTTGTTCTCGTCCGCGATCGTTTAATGGTACGTCGATTTGACCTTGAAATTTACCAGCGCGATTCCAGTCGGTTTCGCCGTGGCGGACGAGCAAAAAGCGCGGGCCGAGATTTTGCGGGCGGAAGGTGGGCAGGGGTTGACCCAGATGGCTGGTTTGGTTGAGCGATTCTAACTGAACGCTGTCGCCCCAATTGCCACTAAAGTTGAGGACGCTAACGCCACAATTGGACTGCTGGATGCTGTGATACATCTCGGCGGAGATCCCCAAAGCGGTGCTGATGAGGGCGCGATTGATGCCATTGTGGGCGACGATCAGGATGGTTTGACCCTGGTGTTGGGGGAGAATGGCTTGCCAGAAGTCGCGAGCTTGGGCGTACAGAGCTAACACTGGGAAAAATTCTCGCTCGCTGCCATCTGGCTGGGGCAGCAGCATTTTGAGTTCGTGGGGACTTTGCTTCCAGGCTTGGTACTGCTGGGCGTATTTTTCGCGGACTTCCTGATTGAGCAGGGTTTCCCACAAGGGCAGGTCGATTTCGAGCAAACGATCGTCTGCATGCAAGCGATCTTCCTGTCCCAAGCTATTGAGGACGGTAGCAGCGGTTTGCTGCGCGCGCTGGAGCGGACTACAGTAAACTTTATCAAAATTCAAGCCTTGAAAGGCTGCGCCGGTGAGTCGAGCGTCCTCGATACCGCGCTCGGTCAAGACTGACAAATCGCTGCGGCCTTGAATGCGGCCTTGACTGTTATAACTGCTCTGTCCGTGCCGTAAAATAATAACTCGCGTACTCAGGGTCTTATCCTCCACTAGCTGACTCATTTTATCAGGGGTTAGGTCTTTGGAGCAAAGGAGATTGGGGTGAGTTGAGATGGGGATTGAGCTTGTCCGACAGTCGATCGAGCAGTGGTTTTCACAACTTTGGGCTGAATCGATCGTCGAGACGGTGCGCTCGGTCGGTGGGTTGATTAAGGGAAAGTATAGATTACTTAAAAATAATGTAGATGGAGCTAAACTAGTAATTAGCAAACAAGGGATGGTAGATCTAGTGTTACTGCTTACGGCAGTCCACTACCAGCACGAGAATTTCAATCGCATTGTTCCAGCCAATTAGTATCGATAGATGCCGAACTTTACGCTACTCACCCGATCGGTTAATATCTTAATTATTTCTTCGTATTTAGCAAGCATTACCCCTAGATTAATTCCCCTCTGTATCGTCAGCTTCGCCAATGTCTAATTTGACCCCAACCATCCAAGGTTACTATCCCCTCCAAACCTTCTTCAAGGTGCGCGATCTATGGCCGCAAATGGCGAGGAAAATTCTCCTGCGGAATGGTGATGCCAATGAACGAGAGATCGGATCGATCGACAATGAGTCGTTGCTGACTACTCCAGAATCCTTTCGGGCAGCGGCTGCCGATCGGCTCTTAGGCGTAATCGAGCAGTTACCTCAGTTCTGTTTGCTGCAATCGCCACGATTCCAAGCATTATTAACCGGACAGCTTGTGAATGTCGATGGCACGCAGCAAGTAGCGATCGAAATGACCTTTTCACCTGTGGCGATCGATCTATTTATTGCGCCGCTGATTCCATATTTACCATCGAAGATCGCGACGATCGCCGACCCAGATTTTACGAATGACAGCGAGCTGCAAAGTGAATTTACTAGCTTGCTGTTGGCCGCAATTACTGGCGATCGGGAGCGAGCGGCGAGCGAGCGCGAAAGTCATCTTCAACAACAAGTCGCTCAAGCAAATCTTCTTAACTATATTATCGCTCAAATCCATCAAAAATTAGATTTGCCAGCGATCTTGCAAGCGGCGGTCGAGCAGGTGCAAACATTTTTACGTGCCGATCGATTGATTATTTATCAGTTTGAGTTTAAGACATCGGAAGCTAACTCTAGTCAAAAAAGTTTTGATAATTATCAGGGTACTGGCAAAGTTACCTACGAGTCGATTGGCGGCGACAATATCCAATCTGTATTAGATGTTGCCGAGCATCAAGATTGTTTTGACGATCGGGAATTGTGGGACAAATATCGAGCGGGGATGACTCGATCGCTCGATCGCGTTAACATCACCTATGCTGACGATCGATGTATGTTGGATTTGATGGAACGATCGCAGATTCAATCTAAGTTGGTGGTACCGATCGTCATTAATAGCGAATTGTGGGGATTATTAATCGCCCATCAATGTCACTCTACCCGCCAGTGGCAAGTTCGCGAAACTGAATTTCTCCAGCAGGTAGCCACACATTTAGCATTGGCGATCGATCGAGCGGAATTACATGCGATCGCGATCGATCGCTCCCACGATTTGGAACAGCGCGTCAACGAGCGCACGCGCGAGCTGCGCGATTTGGCGATCGTCGCTCAGACTGCCAATCAATCGAAGACGGAATTTTTAGCGTTGCTAAGTCACGAACTCCGGACGCCATTGACGAGTATTTTGGGATTATCAGCAACGTTGCTGAGATTACCATTGTTGAATTTAACCGATCGCCAGCAAAATTATCTGCAAATCATTCATAATAGTGGCGAGCATCTGTCGGAATTAATCGATGATATTTTAGATTTTTACAAGCTAGAAGTTGGCAAAACTTTCTTGAAAGTCAGTGAATTTTCCCTGACAAGATTAGTAGAGCAAGTAGTTGAAATTGTTAAATCCAAAGCCGAACAGCGCAAGATCGATTTGGAATTGCAAATTATTAAGAATGTCGATACGCAGCTTAATAGTCGAGAATTACGGTTTCGAGGCGATACCAAGCGGGTGCGGCAAATCTTGTTAAATATTCTCACCAATGCGATTAAATTCACGCCCGAAGGTGGGACGGTTGTCATTCGGGCTTGGCTAGAAGATTGCTATGCTGTGTTTGAAGTCGAAGATAGTGGGATTGGAATAGAAGAAGATCGGATTCCGTACCTATTTAAGAAATTTCACCAGCTCGATCGCACTTTCAATCGAGATTATGGGGGGATGGGTTTAGGACTAGCAATTACCCAACAGTTAGTCGAATTGCACGGTGGCTCGATCGAAGTTGATTCGATCGTCGGTTCGGGTTCGACTTTTACAGTCAGGCTGGCATCGCAACCACTGCAAGTATCAAAACCCAATGATTGGCAAGAAATGGATCGGACGCTAGTGTTTCAAGATCCCGAACTCAACCCCATTCCCAATCGGGCGATCTTGATCGAGCAAGATGAAGATTTAGCTAATTTTATCTGCGATGTGCTCACAGCAGCACGATATCAAGTCACTTGGTTTTTATCTGCCGAATCTTCATTCCGACAAATCTCGATGTTCAAACCAGATCTGCTAATTATCGATCTGGCACTGGATGCTGCAACAGTCGATCGCGCGATCGATAATATCCGCAAATCGACGACGATTGGCGAGCTAAAGATGCTCGCGATCGCCACGAAAGAAGATATCATCAGCCCAACTTGCAAGCAACATGTCGATGATTACTTGTGGAAGCCAGTCAACCCCGAACAACTGCTCCGTA
>NZ_JANPGM010000248.1:0-6954 GCF_031423935.1 Chamaesiphon sp. VAR_69_metabat_338 | reverse complement strand
AAAGGCAAGACAGTTAACATTGAATGGCTGCAACAGATCGATCTCGAAGGACTCAGTTGGTGGTATTTCGACGATGGTTCCCTCAGCCTCAGTCCAGAAGGAAGTCCCACAGTCCATCTGCACACAGAAGGATACTCTTTGTCAGAAAACGAACTTATTGCTAGCTGGCTTACAGATCGAGGCTATTCAGCCGATGTTAAGTCCTACAAAAGAGGTGGGTCAATGCGGCTCTATTACTACATCGGATTTAACGCTAAAACCAGCCGTCAATGGTTGGCAGACTTACAGCCCTATTCCATCCCCTCAATGGCATACAAGTTTGGAAACGATCGAATCTGTGAGCCTCGGTGGGGAGGAAAAAGTCTACGATCTGGAGGTTAAAGATAATCATAATTTTGTGGCGAATGGACTCTTGGTGCATAATTGCCACATGCTCACTACGTCAGCATTCAATTCGCTGCTGAAGACTTTAGAGGAGCCACCAGATCGGGTAGTATTTGTTCTGGCCACTACCGATCCGCAGCGAGTTTTACCCACAATTATTTCCCGCTGTCAAAGATTTGACTATCGGCGGATTCCCGTGGCGGCGATGGTATCGCATCTGACGGAGATTGCCAAAATCGAACGGATCGAGATCGCCCCAGCCTCCGTGCAGCTTGTCGCCCAAATCGCCCAAGGTGGCTTGCGCGATGCCGAAAGCTTGCTCGATCGGTTGAGTTTGCTCGATGGCGAGATTACGCCCGATCGAGTGTACGATGCGATCGGTTCGGTGCCAGAACGAGATCTAGTAGATATTTTAAAGGCGATCGCGGCTGCCGATCCAGAGAATTTGCTCGATCGCGTGCGAGCGATCTTGGAGCGGGGAAAAGAACCGCTGACAGTTCTCCAAAATCTTGCTGGCTGCTACCGCGATTTGACGATCGCCAAAACTGCGCCCAAACGTCCGGATCTAGTCGCGCTTACTGGTGAAACATGGCAGGATCTAGTGCAAATTGCCCAAGGTTGGGAATTGAGCTGGATTCTGGCGGGACAACAGCATCTTAAAGAAAGTGAAATTCAGCTCAAGCATACAACTCAGCCGCAATTATGGCTAGAAATCGCCGTTCTGGGTTTGCTGAGTGTCAATGCGATCCCCTCTCAACCCGCAGTCCAACCACCGGCACCAGCCGTTAGGACTGTTGCTGCCCCACCACCTAGCCCACCTCCACCCCAAAACGTTCCACCAGCGATTCAACCGCCAGCAGCGGCGCGTGAGCTGGAGGTTTCCTCCGGCATAGAACGCGACAAGACAGACGGCAAGACATTCGAGGCACCCCCGCCAGCAGTCATTCCCGCCCCGACAGCGGCGATCGGAACGGAAGACCTAAGCAATACCTGGGAACGGGTGTTACAGCAGCTTTTACCGGCCAGTCGCGACTTATTTAGACCTTTTGGTAAGTTGATCTCGATCTCCGATATCCAAGCGATCATCGCGATGAAATCTAGTACCATGCAAACGATCGCGGCTGGTAAAGTGCCCGAACTGGCCAAAGTCTTCAGTAGCATTTGCGGTCGATCGATCGCCGTGAAACTAGAAGTCTCGGGCAAAAGCCAAATCCAGCCTGCGGCAACGCTCCAAGCTGCGCCGATCGCCACACCGTCACCGATTGCTACACCGCCACCACCGCCGCTACCGCCGCCGGTTGAAACTGTCCCTCCTGCGCCGATGGCTACTCCTGCTATTCCCACGGTGGGCGAATATCTAGACGATGACGAGAGCGAAGTAGAGGTCGATGACGATCTGCGCGATGAACCAGCGGCCACGATCGACTCGCCACCACCACTAACTACAACGCCAGCACCCATTGCCGTTCAGCCAGAGCCAATTCCGCTCATGCCCCCAGTACCGATCGATCCGCAACCGATCGAGTCAACATCAGTAATAGAGGAGCCACCAGTCGATTTTGCCGAGCCGCCCGACTCAGTAGATATCGATCGCGCGGCAACTAATCTGGAGGAGACTGAAGAGCCAGAAATCGATCCGCTGCTGCAATCGGCAACCGATCGCATCGTGAATATGTTTAATGGTGAAATTATCGATCGTCAGCACGAACTGTTCGAGCAAATTATGACTAATTAAGATCGATTATTTACGGGATAGTAATCTCATTTTGACAATCAAATTTTTAGCGATCGTCTTACCGCAGCGATCGTTCCCTTGGCAATGGTTGATTTGAACCATTCGATAAGTCAAGCTCACTAGTCGATCTACGAATTGAGGACGATCGCAAATGGCAAAATCAGCACCTAACGTATGTTTTTTGCCACGAGTATCGAGCAGATCGACATAACACATCAAGTCCCCATTCGTGAGCTTTAAAACTCTACCAGTAGTGGGAAATAAATTTACCTTGGCAAGTTGGCGAGCATCGCTAGGTAGCGCAGCCAAGCAACTAATTAGTGTCAAACTCCAGATGAATGGTTGGAGCAAGAATCTTTCGGGAGTATGAGTTTTAAAGTGAGATAACATAAGTTGGTACCATTATTGTTAAGATAGAATGTAGCGATCGATATCGATATTCCGATCGGTATGTAGACAATAAAGATCGATCTGGTGTACTTTTTATAAAATAATACCTAACCTAACTCCTCGACCCATTTATGTAACAAATCTCATGAATTAAACTAAGATTTTCTAAGCTGGAGGATCGGTTAGCGATCGATAGTTTTCGAGATATTTAGTAAATTCATCGATCGAGCGGGGAGCGGGAACTGCGGGCATTCTAGCCGATAACCGCGACCACATTTGCCATAAAATTGGCATTCCCAATTTAAAATCTGGCAGAGATTGGAGACGATCGAATACTGCTAAAGTTTCACCTTCAGCAACTAGTTGCCCGCGCTCCATCACCAGTACCCAATCCGCCCACTGATACACAAAATCTAGATCGTGGGTGGCAATTAATAACGTCGTTCCCCGCTTGGCGATCGCCTCTAGTTCGAGCAGGAGGTTGCGAGTTTGGACGGGATCGAGATAAGCCGTCGGCTCATCTAACAATAATAACTCTGGTTGGAGAGCCATGACACCAGCGATGCTCACCCGTTTTTTTTGACCCAAGCTCAGGTGTTGCAGCGGGGACATTGCCAGCGATTCTAGATTAAAATCAGCCAGTGTCTGCATGACTTTGGCAGCTACTTCCGCTTCCGATAAACCCTGGTTGAATAAACCGTAAGAAATATCGGCGGCGACAGTTGGGGCGACGAGCTGCTGCTCGGGATCTTGAAATACCAATCCCACCCGCTGTCGCCAGCGTTGGAGTGCGGCTCGATCGAATTTCAATGGGACATTATCTAGGGTCACGGTACCGCGATCGGGTTTGGCCAAACCGTCGGCAATTAGAAATAGTGTCGATTTTCCACACCCATTTTGCCCGATTAGGGCGGTCTTTTTGTACTTGGGCAATCGCAAGCTCAATCCTTGTAACGCCGGAGCCGTTGCCATCGGATAACTATAATCAACACCATCAAACTCCAGCAAATATTCAGACATAGCTCCCGATCTCAATTTTGCAACGTGTGTCCCGTTCGCGCACCAAAAGATTTAAGGGGATGCCGCCCGATGTGGATGTATCAGACATGGACGATAGGGTATTAAGTCTTTCTATTTTACTCGTTCGTGGAGTGTCGCTTCTGGCGAATCGATCGGTGGCTTACAATAGGATTTAGAGCCGCATTAGGTTTATGGCAATAAACTTTAAGCCGATCGATAAAGCGATACTTCATCCCCTTGTTAACTTTTCCGAAAAAGCAACGAACCCAACATATAAGTTGTGCCATGGTGGATTTAATACAACTTTTATGTTGAGTTGCTTTAATGCCCATTCCAGAGTTTAACGACTTAGGATATCTCCCCCAGGTGTCTATGAAACTAGCTGGCAAGAGTTTATGCAGAGGTTTGCCATCAACACTCAGCGACAGAGATTAGCGACTGGTCTAGCCGCCGCGCTGCGTAAACTTGGTGTTGCTGGTTGTCGGCGGGTAATTATTGGCGGCAGTTTTGTGACTAACAAGGAATACCCTAACGATTTTGATGGTTGGTATGAAGATTTTCAACTCAATCCAGATATTCTCGACCCGCTATTTGTTGAAAATGCGAACGACCAGCAGATTGCTTTTGGTGGCAGACTATTCGATCTACCCAGTTATGAAGGTTTTTTCCAAACCGACCGAGAGGGCAGACCCAAGGGTGTAATTGCCCTAGACCCCAAAGAATTTATTACTCAATAAGGCGTTAAGTCATGATTCAAAATGAACGTCAATATAAAACTACCCAGACTAAATTAAGAGATTTTAAACTCGATCTAGCTGCACTAGATGTACCTGGTGACTTGCACCCTCGACTGATACTGGCGCGAAAAAATAGCTTAAATATTTCGATCGGAGAATTACATCAGGAAATTGCTGAGTACGATTTGCTCAAAAGTGGGCAAGTTAATCAGTTTTCGATCGAATCGTTTCAAGATCTCCCAGCTGTAACGATCGAAGCCAGGATTGCTGCGGGGTTGACACAGAAGGAACTAGCTGAAAAAATTGGCGTTCACGAGCAGCAAATCCAACGCTATGAAGCTAATAATTACCATGCAGTCGGCTTCGATCGATTACAAAAGGTAATGTCTGCACTGGATATTAGGATTGCCAAAACGATCGTCCAGTTAGGATGCCATGTAAATTAGAGCTATTTATTGATAACCGATTGTATTCAGATCTGCATGAGTACTTAATTGTTATACCATCCGCACATTACTATCTGAAAAACTGCTGTTATGAGCTACATTGTCGCAATCGAGCTTCGGTACAAGATTTCGCCAATGACAAGAAGCGAACAACCGACGATCGATTCGCGCGCGTAACGTGCCGAATATTCATAAGCAGCAGGTTGCCAAAACCGAAACTCGCCATCGAAACCCCGTGCCGCGATGCCCAAACTCAACTGTTGATAGCGGCTAGCAGTACGTACGAGCAACTGCCGCACTAGTAAATTCAAGCTATTGAGCCGCAGCCGCTGAGTGCGGTAGCCACCTCGCGAAACTTGAGCGGTGACAATGGTTTGGGCGGTATCTGCCAGCAAGAAAATGCAGCGATAAATCAGCAAAGACAGTTCGACAATAATCGTCGGACAGCCAATTTGCTGGCAGATCCGCACTAAATCGATCGCGGGAACCGTCAGCACGACGAAAAACAGCGCAGAAGTACTAGCTAAAGAACGGATCGCTACCGAAATCGCTCTCATCAAACCATTGTGACTGAGGTAAATATGTCCACTCCCAATCGGCATTTGCCACAGAATATCGAGCTGGAAAGCCACCGAGATCCGATCGACATACTCGAAGATTAAAGCTGGCAGACTAGTTAGCACAAACATGGAGACTCCTAAGAGCATCCCACCGTAAATTTGGTAAGGAATGCCCGCATAAATGACAATCCACACGCTCATCCACAGCAAGATGACGATCTGTACTGGATAGTGACTGACGAGGACGATCGCGATTACTGCCAAAGCCAAGCCGAGTTTTTGCGCTGGTGGCAAATGGCGCAGCCGATTGCTGTAAGCCAGAGTGTCGATGTGGATATTCACTTAATCGTGATGTTGCTTGACAGTGGCGGTTTCATCGTTTTTCCGACGTTCGGTGCGACCTCTGTATAAGCCGAGAATATAACAAGTTACTCCCGATCCGATCGCGGCTTGAGTCGCAAATAAAAATGTTTCGATCTCGCCGCCAGAAGGCTTCAGGATCGGCTCGAACCAAGGCTTATATCCAGGCTTGACTTGCTCGATCGCCGTGATATTGATACTATCTGTCGCCTTAAATTCTTTACCTTGATACATCAAGACTGGAGCGATCGACAAAATAACTGCACCGCTTAATAGCAAGATGTTAATTGATGATTTCTGCATCTAAATTCCCTCCTTTTTGAAATAGTCCAAGTATTTTTAGCTCTTGTTGACCGTAATCCTGAAGCCAGTTCCACACTAGTACTGTCAACAAACCTTCACTAATGGCTAAGGGGATTTGGGTAATCGCAAAGACACCAACAAACTTGATAAATGCAGTCATAAATCCACCCTGCTCGGCTGGAAAAGCTAGAGCTAATTGTACCGCAGTTACTAAATAAGTACATAAGTCTTCCAACATTGAAGCTAGAAATACCGCAACTTTTTGATTGCCAGTTTTGGCGATCGATTTGTAGACAACATACGCAACCATCGGGCCGACAATTGCCATCGAAAATGCATTGGCTCCCAAGGTTGTCAGTCCGCCATGTGCGAGTAGCATCGCCTGAAACAGCAACACTAACCCCCCGATGACCGACATCGCCAAGGGGCCGAAGAGAATTGTACCCAGCCCCGTACCAGTGGGGTGAGAGCTGCTGCCGTTGACGGAGGGAATCTTGAGTGCTGAGAGGACGAAGGTAAAAGCTCCTGCTAAGGCTAGGAGTAGCTTGAGTTCTGGATGTGATTGGGTAATCCGGTTGATGGAGCGTACGCCCAAGACAAAGAAGGGTAGAGCTGCCATCCACCAAAATACTGCCCACTGGACGGGTAGATAGCCTTCGGCAATGTGCATGGCATGGGCGGGAGTCGGCGAACCAATAACTAAATAGCTGCTCAAGCCGACCATTGCTGACAATGTAGCAATTTTTCGATACTGATATTTTGTCACCTTGAACCTCGCAGATGAACGTAATTTAGTTTTAACTAATGGGTGTTCTGACTCAGTTACTTCAAGATTTAAGCCAGTCTGGGTCTCAAATTATGGCATCTTGAGTACATTACAGTTGCGGGACAGCGTTGGATTTTGCACCAATCTTTCCCCATCGATTTCCGTGGCTATTTACGACTGGATCGATCTTCGATCGATCTAGCGTTGTCCACGACTGGCTACATCCTATCACTTTAGCTGGGCGATCGATCCA
>NZ_JANPGM010000247.1:0-1826 GCF_031423935.1 Chamaesiphon sp. VAR_69_metabat_338 | reverse complement strand
CTTCACGAACATTGTAATTATCTATCCCAAAATAGCCAGAATAGTGCTTTGCAGTTCTTTGATGCTTCGCGTCAAACCTTTGCTTTAGCCCGAATGCCTGGCATGGGAAGAAAATATGAAAGTGAGGAAGACGATATTATCGACATCCGTAAATTGACTGTGACAGGATTTAAGCAATATCTAATCTTTTATCGTTACGATGAAGAAATTCTCGAAATCTTACGGATCGTTCATGCGACTAGAGACTTAATTCCATTTCTGAGAGATCTGTAAACTCGAAGTAAATCTATGTCGTGATGTGTAGTTGTAGCGATCGATACCAATCTATTGCATCGTCGCAATAATCACAGTGATATTGTCACTCCCACCGTGTTGTTTGGCAGCATCGATTAGGGCTTGCGCGGCTACTTGTTCGGTTTCAGCGCGCAGATGGCTAGAAATCTCATCGTGAGGCACTTCTTCGGTCAAGCCATCGCTACAGAGCAAGATTCGATCGCCAGGAATGATATCTTGAGTTTGAATATTGATCTGACGTAAATCGCGGCGACCCAGACAATGGGATAAAACGTGGCGAAGCGGATGAACGCGTGCCTCATCGGCATTGAGTTGACCCAATTTCATCGCCCGTGCCACCCACGTATCATCTTCGGTGATCGCGTCTAATTTGTCGCCTCGGAGCCGGTAGAGCCGGGAATCGCCCACATGCGCCGACCAGACCATGTCATCGCGGAATAAAATCATCACCAGAGTGGTACCCATATCGGCGCGCTGGGCGTGTTGTTCCTGGTCGGCGACAATTGCATCATTTGCCCCGATTAGTGCTTGTGCTAGCAGGTTCTTGGTGTCGGGTTCGCTGTCCCAGTGCTGTTCGACATAGGTGTGAGCTGTCTCGATCGCGATCCGACTGGCTTCCTCACCGCCAGCATGACCGCCCATCCCATCGGCAACTATAAAAAATCGTCCATCAGGATCGATGTGATATGCATCTTGGTTGGCACTTCTGACCATCCCTTTATCTGTAAGACCTGTGAACAGCGATTTCATAATCTAATGCCGGTAGCGATAACAATCCAAAATTTTAGAACAGACAGATGGCGCATGAGTTAGTAGTTTTAAGAGATTGCTGGCTCTGTACGATCTTCAATCGCACCTAGCGATCGCCGATCTCATAGTACCCACAAATCGACAGCGATCTCCAGTCAATTTCTGCTGATGCAGAAAATAACTGCGATCGCCCCACTCCAAACTAGCCACAGGTGCTAACTAGGACATCCGATCTTGGCGATCGAGTTTCCGCATCTGCCGAAACCAAGTTACCAAGGCAACTAGGGCAATCGCGCCGACTATCCCAGCCGGTGTCGTGTATTTATTGACAAATAGCATCGTAGCAGACAATGTAAAAGTCGCAACCAAGATTGCATAATTTGTGTTTTGTTGGACGGTTGCCAGTCTGCGCAAATACCGATCGGTTTCGCTCGAACGCACGCGCACGCGGATATCGCCGCGCTCTAATTTGTCGATCGTGTCTTCGAGGCGACGGGGCAAGCCGAGCGCGGAAGTGCCGACTTGAGCGGCTTGTCTGCCGATTTCCGCCAGGAAGGTATTTGCATCGGGGGTGTTACTACCATTACTATTCATAATCTGAAATGCAAAGGGCTGAGCCGCTGCCATAAAGTTAAAATCGGGATCGAGTCCTTTGCCCACGCCTTCGATCGTCGAAAAGGCGCGCATGACGAAGGTAAAGGTGGCGGGAAACCGGAAGGGTTGTCCGTAGGCAATATCGTAGAGGTCGTCGGTAATCTGGGCGATCGATTGCGCTTCGATCG
>NZ_JANPGM010000246.1:0-4388 GCF_031423935.1 Chamaesiphon sp. VAR_69_metabat_338 | reverse complement strand
TTGTCATTCCTTACCGATAATGGGTGTCGATAATTTACCCCTTGGTTCGGTGACGTTGTGCTTTAATGAAGCCCGATCTCCGACCGATTGGGAATATCGACTGGGCGAATTTGGGACTAAAATTGCGAGTATTGCAATCGATCGTTTGCGGTCGATCGAGAAGTTGTCGGAGAGTGAAGAACGGCTGAATTTGGCACTTACAGCCGCAGATATGGCGACCTGGGATACAGATTTGTCCACAGGTCAAGCCATTTGGTCTGACAACCACTTTCGGATTTTGGGCTACGAGCCAGCCATTGATGGCGTAGCTACTGTCGAGATGTGCTTGAGCCGCGTTCATCCTGACGATAACGAAAGTGTGATGCAGGCGTGGGAAACTGCCCAACGGGATCGATCGCTCTTTCGCATCGAAAATCGGTTCGTGCGCGCCGACACTGGTGTAGTCGTGTGGGTAGCAACAACAGGACGATTCCTCGATAACCAGGCGGGGGAAGCCATGCGGTTTGTCGGGGTAATGTTTGATATATCCCTTCGCAAACAAGCCGAAATTGCTCTGGTCGAAAGTCAGCAATTCGTGCAAAAGATTGCCAATACTATGCCTGGGATGCTGTACGTCTACGATCTGGTAGAGCAACGCAACATCTATAGCAATCGCCACTCCCTAGAACTGGTGGGCTATACGCCAGAGCAACTAGAAGAGCTGGGGACAGACATCACGCCGAGGATCGTGCATCCAGACGATCTGCCCCGCGCAATGGCGTATCAGGCACAATTCAGTACGGCTCTCCCTGGCGAAGTGCTGGAGATCGAATACCGAGTGCAACAGGCAAATGGTGAGTGGTGCTGGTTACTCAGTCAGAGCACTGTATTTAACACCACACCAGCGGGAAATGTTCGACAGATTTTGGGGGTATCGATCGATATATCCCTTCGTAAACAAGCAGAAGCCAACCTAGAGCGGAGCAACGCCCGATTTGAATCAGCGATGCTAGCCGTGCGAGGGACAGTGTACGAGTGGAATCTGCACACGCAAATAATGTATCGCTCCGCAGGGTTATTCGAGCTGCTGGGCGTTCGGGCTGAAGATGCGCTACCAACGAATGAGTGGTGGACAGAGCGGATGCATCCCGACGATCTAGAGCGCGTCCAAGCAGAGTTCCTGACAGCTCCAGCCGGGATCGACAGATTTGAGAGCGAATATCGGATTAGTCATGCGGCTGGGCACTGGGTATACGTGTCGGATCGGAGCTATTTCCAGTATGATTCGCACGGCAAACTGCTGAAAGTCGTTGGCTTTAACACCGACATTACCGATCGCAAACGTGCTGAGGAAGAGTTATATCAGAGTCAATTACTCGTGCAACGACAACTGATGGAAATCGAGGCAATTTATCAAACCGCACCCATCGGGCTAACAATTCTCGATCGAGACTTGCGCTATGTCCGCCTCAATCAGCGGCTGGCAGAAATGAACGGTATCGATATTGACGACCATATCGGGCGCACGCTGCGCGAAATCGTGCCGACTGTAGCCGATGAAAATGAACCACTCTTACACAGTATCTTTGCCACCGGAGAGCCACTGCTGAATATCGAAATTAGTGGTGAAACTAGAGCTTTGCCTGGAGTCGAGCGGACTTGGATCGAAAATTGTTATCCGCTTAGAGATGAAACCGGACAGATCGCAGGGATTAATGTCGTCGTTCAAGAAATCACCGATCGCAAACGTGCCGAAGCAGAGCTAGAGCGTGTCAATGGGATCTTGACAGCCACGTTCGATGGCACCTCAGATGTGATTTTTGTCAAGGATTTACAAGGAAAATATATTATTGCCAATACGACCGCCGCCCAATGGGTAAATGCTAGTGTTGCAGACGTGTTAGGTCGAGATGACACGAGCTTATTTCCGCCAGAGATCGCTCGTGACATCATTACTATCGATCGACAAGTCATCGAAACGGGTGAATCGATCGTCTATGAGGAAGAAATTCCCTACCAAGGCACCCTCAGATCGCTGCTGACGGCAAAATACCCGTGGCGCGTTAAAGGTCAGATCGTTGGTGTCATCGGCATTGCGCGAGACATTACCGATCGCAAACGCGCTGAAACAGCCCTCCAAGAGAGTCAAATACATCGCAACTTTTTGTTATCAGCAGCCGAGTTTGGTGACTGGGACTTGAATTTAGCCGATGGGACAGCGAACCGTTCCCTCCAACACGATCGGATTTTTGGCTACGAATCCCTGTTAGCCCAGTGGACTTACGAGATGTTTCTCGACCACGTTCTACCCGAAGATCGTGCAGAAGTCGATCGCAAACAGCAATATGCGATCGCCAATAAAGAACCCTGGGATTTTGAGTGCCGGATTCGCCGTGCCGATCGCCAGGTGCGCTGGATTTGGGCGAGTGGATACGTTTATCACAATGCCCAAGGGGTAGCTACGCGGATGCTCGGACTAGTGGGAGATATTACCGATCGTAAAACCACCGAAATAGCCCTAGCCGAACGCAACCAAGAACTCAACAGCTTCGTACATACTGTGTCTCACGACCTCAAGGCTCCCTTGCGAGCGATCGCTAACTTGTCAGTCTGGATTGAAGAAGATTTAGCAGGTCAGTTGCCACCAGAAAATCAGCAACAGTTTCAGTCCCTCCGCACCCGCGTCAAACGGATGGAGTCGATGATTGACTCTCTGCTGCTATACGCCAAATCTGGACGACAAGAAGCTAAGTTGGAAACCTTCAACGTTGCCGAACTCCTGAGTGAGATTATTGACTCCCTCGCCCCGCAACAGGGCTTTAGAATTGAGATCCAGTCACCATTGCCAACCCTTACGACCAAACGCGTATTTTTGAGCCAAGTCTTGACCAACTTAATCAGCAACGCCATCAAACACCATCACTCTGTCACCGGAAACCTGCACATTTGGGCGATCGAACATTCAGACCACTACGAATTCATCCTCAAAGATGATGGCCCTGGCATCGCCCCCGAACATCACGAAACAGTCTTTGCCATCTTCCAAACTCTCAAAGGGATGGATAATACTGATAGTACGGGAGTCGGTCTCGCGATCGTTAAAAAAATTGTCGAAACAGAGGCAGGCACCATTCGGCTAGAGTCCAGCTTGGGACAGGGCACAACTTTTTATGTGACCTGGCCGAAAAGCGATCGTTAACCCGAACTCACCTTAACTATTTTTTCCCAGCTTGGATTTTGTCATAAACGCCGCCATCCTCAAAAAATTTCTTCTGAAAAGTATTCCAACCGCCATATTCTGCAACTGTACCCAATGTTGTTACCTTCGGGAAGCGAGGATCGGCGACTGTCGCTGCGGGACGATAACCTAACTTGACGAATTCGGCTTGAGATTCGGGCGAGAACAGATACTGGGCAAATGCTTCGACGACTTCGCGATTGCCGTGTTTGGCGACATTTTTATCGACAATTGCCACTGGCGTATCGATCGACACATTGACATCTGGTACTACATAATCGAGTGCTTGCCCTCTTGCTTTGGCGAAGATCGTTTCATTTTCGTAGTTTAATAATGCATCGCCCTGTCCCTGTTTGGCAAAGGCATCAGTGGCTTCGCGGGCATCTTTGGGCTGCACGACAACATTTTTAAAAGCGTTAGTGGTAAACTCCGTGGCTTTGGCTTCATTCCCACCAGCTTTAATCGCACTATTCCACAATGCGAGGAAGTTCCACCGCGCGCCGCCAGATGTTTTGGGATTGGCTGTCACCCATTTGATATCGGGACGCGCCAAATCGGCGAAGGATTTTATCTGCTTGGGGTTGCCTGGACGAGTGACGATCGCGACCACACTCCGCGCGACAATAGCGTTATTGGGAAGCTTTTTGTCCCAATCTGCGCCAACCAGCGAGGCTTGAGCTAATTTATCGACATCGCCACCGAGTGCCAAATGCACGATATCCGCAGGCAAACCATCAATCACAGCACGGGTTTGCGAACCGGAACCGCCGTATGTCTGTTTGAATGTCACTTTTTGGTTGTGTTCTTGCTGCCATTTGGCGACGAACTTTTTGATAATGATGTCATGAGCGGGTTTGGGAACAGCATAGCCAACGAGAGTAACTTCGACGTCCCGTTTTTGACCCGCACCGGACGGGGTATTACCGGCTGAGGGCGTATCGCCACCCTTGCCGCAAGCAACCAAATTAAGGCTTAAACCCATACCAATCATCAATCCGGCGTTCGCAAAGCGTCTCCACCGGAGCATCGATCTCGTTACTTGTCGGCTGACGGTCATGACATTGCCTCTAAAGAATCTACTGTATTTGACTCGGAATATCGTCCAAATCTACAGCCGATCTTAGCAATATCCATGCCAGAGGTCAACACGCGTCGATCGATTCTAGTCCCG
>NZ_JANPGM010000245.1:0-2797 GCF_031423935.1 Chamaesiphon sp. VAR_69_metabat_338 | reverse complement strand
CGACGATGATGGTACCGTAACCGTATCTGCTGTCGATAACGAGAAAGCCAAACGCGCGATTCAAATCGTCCAAGGCTTAACCCGCCGCCTCAACGAAGGCGATGTTTATGCCGGACGCGTGACCCGAATCATCCCGATCGGTGCCTTCGTGGAGCTGCTACCGGGCAAAGAAGGGATGATCCACATCTCCCAACTCGCCGATTATCGCGTAGGTAAGGTAGAAGATGAAGTCGGCGTCGGCGACGAAGTGATCGTCAAGGTGCGCGAAATCGACAATAAGGGACGCGTGAACCTGACTCGTCTGGGCATTCATCCTGATGAAGCTGCGGCTGCGAGAAGAGGATAGATTGTGAGTTGCGTAGACCCAACCCACCCCTCCGAGGAGGGGACTTTAGGAGCAAGGCAAAGATTAGATTTTGTATTGCGTAGAAAAATCCCCTCTTGGGAGGGGTGCCCATAGGGCGGGGTGGGTAGATCTTCGCAATCACCAAGACGAATCGAATGTTTTAGATAAAGATACCAGTCTGATGATTCTGTCAGGCTGGATTTTTATTGAGATATAAGGTTACTTGAATAGATGATTGGTGGCATAGCCGATAAACATTAATTTGAACTGAAGTTTGATTAGCACCTACCCACTAATTAAATACACAACAAATCTATGATCTATCATCTCGTTGAAATTTACCAAGTTCTAAAGTTAGCAAAAATCACTCTTGAGGTAATCAAACTACTAATGGAAATTGGAAAAATTAAATCCACTAAATAAAAGTAGATCGATTGAGCGGAAGTAGTAAACGCTACTTCTGCTGGATCGGACTTCGCAAAGCGATAGCTAGGTTACGGTAATACATCATGCTAAACCCTATCTACTTAGTGATATTCCCAATGCGCCCGCGCTCCAGTTTTGGGGGATCTATCTACGTTCTAAATTGCTGGAATGCAATATCTCGTACTATTTGTGCGTCTGTCTGTAGCTTGCAATTATCCCTACTAATTCTAGTAGTGTGCTAATTAGCTAACTATCTTGTATTTATTGTTGCTCTGCTGCCACCCAAACAATAGCTGTCTACGTTCTTCTCCCGCTTTGTCACCCTCTGTCTCAACTGATTCGATCGGATCTGAATCTAATTCTCGTAGATATTCTTTCAACACACCCCCGGTAGAAATTGCCCGCATATTGTGAAGTTGCTGCGTTAGCTCCAAAAACCACTCCCGATCGGCCACCATATCGCTTTCTTTCGTGCAGTATTTCAGTAATTCAGGAATTAGCACAGAAGGGTTCAGATCCTTCTTCACAGCCCGAATATCGATGACAGGGTTATAGTCTAATCGTAGACAGTCTCGCCACAGCTCGACCCATTCGGACTGTTTGATATAGCCATGACTGAAGTAACTAGCTGGAACCATTAATAGACAGTGAAAATGTGGATGAGCAGTTTCATATTTTCCTCTGGTAACTTCTGTAGCTTTTAACCAGCCAATTGCTGGAAACAGCTTCCGCCCGACCATTCGCTTGAAACTTTTATTCATCTCCGTTAAAGTGTCTCGCAGCTCAGTAATATGGATATTTTTCCGAGTTAAAGTCATAAACAGCCAGCGATGAGTCGGATACTGCTCGATGACCTTTGGTAACACCTGATAGGCTTTTGCTTTCCACTTCAAACTTCTTCGCCACTGGCAAACTGGGCAATGCCGCACTCTACAAAATCTTGTCGATCTGAGTTGGAGTCTCATCGCGTCACCATCTGCTGCTTTCAAATCAAACTCTAACAATTGGCTACATAAAGCAATTCGCTCGGCATATCGCTCAAATTTTGAACCAGCATAATGCAACTGAACCCGATCGGCAAATCGTCGATGCTTTTCCCAGGGTGTATCGTTGAGATTGTCAGGCAGTAATAATCGATCGATACTATTTGGCTGACTAGATATTTCGATCGATTTGGTTAGATCGGTGTTTCTTGCTTGTCGGAAAGGCACTACAAAACCGAGATAGAGCTTGTGTAGGATATCACAAGCTCGCACGTTTGATATTAACTTGATGATAAAATATCTGTACTATCTCAACCTGTGAGGTAAACGTCAATGACGATCGTAACTGCTAAATGGAGTCTCCAAGATTATCACCAGATAATCGAGACTGGCATCCTCGACGAGCGAAAAGTAGAACTAGTAAACGGGGAAATTATTGAGATGTCGCCAGAAGGTGCCCCGCACTCGTCCTACTGCGGTGAAATCGCTGAGTATTTACGCAGATTGTTGGGAAATCGAGCAAAAGTCCGCGAAGCTCATCCGATTACCTTGCCCGATAACTCCGAACCAGAGCCAGACATTGCGGTTGTTAGAACTCGATCGACATTATATCGAGATCGACAACCCTACCCAGAAGATATCTTTTGGCTGGTTGAAGTTGCTAATTCTACCCTTGCTAAAGATCTAGGCATGAAGAAAGATCTCTATGCTAATGCGGGAATTACAGAATATTGGGTGCTGAATCTACAAGCATCAGCCTTAGTTGTCTTTCGCGATCTAACTATTTCACAACGCGGAGGCTCCGCCAACGCTAGTTATCAATCTGAAACCATTTATACAAGCGGGTTGATTTCCCCTTTGGCTTTTCCCGATCTGAAGATCGATATTCAACAGTTACTTGCTTAGCTTTTCACCACGATCTCGATCGATTGGGTCGATCGATCTCCATACCTAAGATCGCTAGCAAAAACCGATCGATCGCATCTTTTGGGTGAAGAGGCGTAGGTTGGGTTGAGGAACGAAACCCAACATCTCAACAATC